>CALWIU010000026.1 GCA_944380845.1 uncultured Clostridia bacterium
GCTGCAAAAAAAGCGCGCGTGCCGTTTGCGGGGAAATTTCCCTGCCATTGAAACGATAGGTTTCGACCCTGACCGAACTTTCCTGTCCGATTCCCCGGCAGGCGGCGATCATTGCGGCGGCGGGAACCGACTCGACAACAATCGGCGCACCTGCTTTCAGAGAAAAAGTCAACCTCCCTACCCCGATTGCCGCACGCCGGTAATTTACAAGCGACAGAACCGGCTTACCCGCCGAAAATGCCCCGTTCCCCTCCGGTGATACGATTACCGCATCGGCACTGTGCAGGCTGTCCGGCTGCGTGAGAACCGTCACCACGGCGCCGCACTCCGCATACAATGCCTTTGCCTCTTTTTCCCACGCGGCTTTGCGCTCTGTATATACCGCTATGCTTTCGCAGAGGGGAAGAAAAGCCCCGACATACGGTAAAAAACCGATGTTTTTGTCATAAATTCCCAACACCTTCGGAAGCGATTCTGCGCCCGTCAAAAGCTGTTTTGCCGCCTCGGCAAGCAGCGGCGCCCCATCCTTCTGAGGAGAAAACGCCCATCGCTGGACCTGCTCAGGCGCTTTATCTCCTTCCCGCAGAACAAACCGTCCGCGAAAAGGAGCCAACCACCTGCCGCTGTTTTCCCATTCGCTGCCATCCGGGCGCGCCTGCACTTTTATACGGTAGATGGCGTTTTTCCCTTTTCCTGACAGAATTTCGGCCTGCGGCTCCGGTTTTTCCCGTCGGATGCGCCGCCTTTCCCGCCGCGACGCCGGCAGCGGCATGACCTCAAGAATCGCGCAAATCAAAACATCCCCTCCAGACATAAAAAAAAGAGCCTTCACGAAACCTTACGCGTGAAAGCTCTTTTCTATGTAAGTCTTATAAATAATTTCTCGGGTTGGTTCTTGAACCGTTGATACGCACTTCAAAGTGGCAATGCGCACCAAAGGAATAGCCGGTGTTACCCACAATGCCGATCTGCTGGTTCTGCTCAACATGTTCTCCGGGGGAAACGGAAATGCTGTTGCAGTGAGCGTACAGCGTCGTCAATCCGTTGCCATGATCGATGACAATATAATTGCCGTAACTCGAATGCCAGGTCGCCGTCAACACTGTACCGGAAGCCGCAGCATAAATCGGCGTAGTAAGCTGGCTTGCACCGTGACAGGTAATATCCAAACCACCGTGTCCGCCTTCGCCGTACTCGGTTGTGGTATACACACCGCTGCCCTGAACCGGCCATACAAAGCCGCCGGACGAAACGCTGCCGTCGCCCCATGACGCAGCGCCGCTGTTGGCCTGCGCGCGGATCAACGCGTCAATTTCATCTGCTGCTTCATTGAGCTGCCGTTCATATGATTCTTTCAGTGATTGATAAGCTTCGCTTTGGCTGTCCAAATCGGCAATGACCGACTGCACCTCATCCCATTTGCTTTGAATCATGTCCTGAGAAGATTTAACAACGGCCTTATCCTCTTCGATTTCAGCCTGACTGGCTTCATAATCCGCCTTGGCTGCTTCCAGTTCAACCTTGGACTGTTCCACTTTCAGGCGGTTTGCTTCCAGTGTTTTTTGCAGCTCCTGCAACCGTACAATATCCGATTCAATGGATTTAATCAGCTCGTCATCATGCGCCGCCATGCTTTCCATAAGCTGAAGTGTCGTTAAATAGGTGGAAAAATCCGTTGACGACAACAAAAGCTCCAGCTCGGAAAGCGTTCCGTTCATATACAGGCTGCGCAGCCGGCCTTTCAGACTGTCGTAGGTCTGTTCAATCTGCTCTTCGCAGGTGTCGATCTGAGCCTGCGCCTCGGCGTTTTGCTTTTCAAGGGCAAGAATGGTATTATTCTTTTCCTCGATTTCAACCAGTTTTTCATCTATCTTGACCTGAACCGCGTCAATGCTCTGATCGAGAACATCGATCTGCGCTTGCAGATCTTCGATTTGACCGCTCAACTCATCGGCATACTCCTGCCGCTTGCTCATGTCCGATCGAATGGCTTCAATTTCCTGCTCCGCAGCATCGATCTGCGCTTGCAGCTCTTCGCTTTTGTCTCGCAGCGCGTCGATTTGCTCGTCCGTATCGGTGCCGAATGCAGGAAACACCGCAGAACCAAACAGCAGTGCCGCCGTCAGGACTGCGCACAAAATATTTCTGCAAATCTTATTCTTCCACACTGACAACACTTCCCTGCTCTTTCAAATATTTGCCCATCGACACCAGGCTTCCGAAGATACCGGTCAAAATACCGATTCCCAAGAACACCAGGAAGATCCATCCGCCGAAAGAGCTGAAAGGAACAAAGGTACTGTTCATCAGCACCAAAACGCTGGAGAAGGACACCGATGCAAAAAGGTAAATCAGGTACAAAACCCCTTCGGAAAGAGCCGCCGCCAGAATGCCGATCACGATACCCTCGACAATAAACGGCCATCGGATAAAGTTGTTTGTCGCACCGACCGCTTTCATGATGCTGATTTCAAGCCGGCGGGCATACATTGTAATACGAATGGTATTGGCGATAATAAACAGCGCCACCAAAAACAGCAGTAAAATGATGCCGAAACTCGCATAGGTAACGGCGTCGCGCACTTTGGTGAGCCGCCCGGCAAGATCGCTGTTTTCCTTTATGGATTCCACATGGTCATACCCGCTGATGGTTTGCACCGTCTCATCAAACAGGGAAAGGTCATCCACCGTAATGCGGTAGCCATCGGGCAAAAAGCTCGAATCCATGCCTTCCAGCACGCTTGCTTCGTCGCCCAGATCCTGAAGAACGCTGTTAAAACCGTCCTCATGAGGCACAAATTCACAATTGGCGACATTCGGAGTTGAAGCAAGTTTTGCCCCGAGTGCTTCTGATTCCTGTTCGGTAGCGTCTTCATCCACAAAGACCATTACAATGTTCTGTGCTTCGATGCTGTCAAGAATCGCGCTGATGTTAAAAAATATCATCGAGGCAATACCGATAATCACCAGACAGGACATCAGCACGGTAATCGATGCAAGCGACATCAGGCGATTGACAAATAAATAACGAAAACCCTCTTTGGTCAAATAACGCAGGCTTCCGGATTTCACTGCGCATCGCCTCCTTCATCCTTTTTGGAGCGGAAAGCGTTGCCGCCGCTGTGGATCACATCGCTTTTTTCATCCGGCGCATTCTCTGTCTGCTCCGAATCGGAATAGAGCTCGTTGTAAACCTCTTTCAAATTGATATCGGAAGCAAACGACGGATCAGAGCGAAGATCATCCGAAACCGAACCATCCATTCGCATTTCCGTCAATTCCTCTTCGTCGTCCTCGTCCTCGCGCGAAGTACCATAATCGCGCAAAAACTTTTCGACCTCCGCGTTTTCATTGGGCATATCATAGAAATTGCTGTGAATCTCTGCAACCGGCTCTGTTTTTTCAGCGGGCTGCAGCGGCACATCTCCCTTTGCCGTGTCAGATATTACGCTGCCGTTTTTGATGGTAATAATCCGTTTGCCGGGAAACTGCTTTACAAGATTATGTTCATGGGTTACCATGATTACCGTAGAACCGTTGGCGTTAATATGGCTTAACAGATCAACGATCTCATACGACATCTGCGGATCGATGTTGCCGGTCGGCTCGTCCGCAATGATGATATCGGCGTTATTTACCAGCGCCCGCGCCAAAGCAACGCGCTGCTGTTCGCCGCCGGAAAGCTGGTTCGGGTAGGCCTTTGCTTTGGACGAAAGCCCCACCAGACTGAGCGCATAGGCAACACGCTTGCTGATGTCTTTTTCTTTTGCGCCGATGACTCGCATGGCAAACGCCACATTATCATACACACGCATGTTGGGGATCAGCCGGAAATCCTGAAACACAATGCCCAGCGTTCGGCGAAAATAAGGAATTTTCCGCTTTTGGATGGTATTCAGGTTATACCCGTTGATCAAAACTTCTCCGGAAGTGGGCACTTCCTCCCGCATCATCAGCTTCAGGAAAGTACTTTTGCCCGCACCGGACGCGCCTAAAACGAACACGAACTCGCCATCAGCTATTTCAAGGTCTACATGGCTGAGCGCTTTGGTGCCGTTCTTATAGGTTTTAGACACATTTTTAAATTGTATCATGTAATCAAACTCCGTTTATTGGTTCGGACGGATCAGAATCTGGCAGGATTGGAATCCAGGTATTTCTTGACCATCAGCGCAACTTTAAAGACGATCGCATCGTCAAACTCGCGCAAATCAAGACCTGTCAGCTTTCTGATCTTTTCCAGACGGTACACCAGCGTATTGCGGTGTACAAAAAGCTTTCTGGAAGTTTCCGAAACATTCAGGTTGTTTTCAAAGAATTTTTGGATGGTAAACAAAGTCTCGCTGTCCAAAGAATCAATGGAACCGCGTTTGAAAATCTCATGCAAAAACATTTCGCACAGCGTAGTCGGAAGCTGATAAATCAAACGGGCAATACCAAGATTATCATAATTGACAATGGTTTTTTCGGTGTCAAAAACCTTGCCGACCTCCAAAGCGACCTGCGCCTCACGGAAGGACAGCGCCAGCTCTTTGATGCCGGTTTCCGGTGTGCCGATACCGACTAAAATCTTGGAATACAGATCAGAGCCAAGGGAATCAACGACCGAGCGAGCGAGCTTCTCCAGGTCTTTCGGCTCGATGTTCGGGCGCACTTCTTTCACGATTGCAATATCCGACTCGTTGATATTGATCACAAAATCACGGTTTTTATCCGGGAAAAACGCCTGTACCAGATCATAGACAGGAATATCCGTCTTTTCGGTAATGCGAAGCAAAAGTACCGCACGGGTCGTTTCATTGTTAAAATGCAGCTCTTTTGCCTTCAGGTAAATGTCGCCGGGAAGGATGTTGTCCAAAAGGACATTTTTAATAAAGTTACCGCGGTCGTATTTCTCATCATAATACTGTTTGACATTGGCAAGCGCAATGGCAAGGATCGCCGCGTATTTTTGAGCTACCGGGTCGGTGTTTTCAACGAATACGGCATATTCCGGGTGAATCGGCGAACCGAAGGAATGATAAACGCTGTCGCCGATGGTGACAGATGTGTTGTTGGAAAAAGCCTCTGTCAGCGGGAAAGAAACGACCTCGCCGATTTTGCTAAGATCACTGCAGGAAATGATCGTACCGGTTTCGTCAACGACACCGATGCGGCAGTTGACCGCGTCTTTCATTTGATGGATGATACTCTGGTACAGTCTGTTGGACATAAAATAACCCCCTGTGGTGCTTTCATCTGTTTCCTAAAATTCAGAGTGATAACAATATCCAATCAGGCTTGCCCTCATTCTGTTACGAGAAGATTGAACACAGATTGAATCGAGGAACCGCGACAAGCCATGGACACAACAACGATTTATGCAATATTACCACTGCTTCTCTAATATTCTACACAAATATGCCCTGCTTTGCAAGCGTATTATCAAAAAATTAAAAAAGTTTTCAAGATAATAGACAATTTGCGACTTTTTGTCGCGCTTCATTGTCGTATTTGCACAATGACATCCTAAAAATTAAATATAAATTGCCTAAAAACTTTTTTGCAATCTGCCTTGTACAACTTTCACAAAGACGACGGGTGCCCCTTCAAACGCCCCGCAAAGAAAACGAGCGGGTGTTTTTTGAAGCCGGGATTGCTTTCCCGTATGATCTGTGATAAAATAGTCAGGCTATACTTCTTATAAGAGGGTAAAAATATGGGACAAGAGATCCTGCACATCCTATGGCATGCAGCAGAAGACACACTTAAGCTGATTCCCCTGCTGTTTTTAACTTATCTTTTTATGGAATATCTGGAGCATCGTGCCGGCGGAAAAATGGCGCGCGCCATGGAAAAAGCGAAAAAAACCGGACCGCTCTTCGGCGCGCTGCTCGGCATTGTGCCGCAGTGCGGCTTTTCCGGCGGTGCGGCTAATTTGTATGCGGCGGGCACCATCACGGTCGGAACCCTGCTTGCCGTGTTTGCCTCCACATCGGATGAAATGCTTCCGATCCTCATCAGCGAGCAGCTTTCCCTTCCTGTCATTTTGACCTTGCTTGCGCTGAAACTGGTCAGCGGCTTGCTTTTGGGCTTTCTTGTCGATCTGTTCCTGCACAAAAAAGACAAACGAAACGCATCGATCCACTCTTTCTGCGAACAGGAACACTGCCACTGCGAAGAAAACATCTTTCTTTCCGCGCTGAAACATACCATAAAAATCGTTATTTTAATCTTTCTGGTCACTGCCGTTCTCAGTGGACTGTTTGAATTGCTGCCCGCAGAAAAAATCGCTGCATTCTGGCAGATCCCCGTTGTCGGAGAAATGCTGGCGGCACTGATTGGCCTGATTCCCAACTGCTCCGCATCGGTTATGCTGACAAATCTTTATGTAAACGGGGTATTGGGAGCCGCGCCGCTGCTGTCCGGGCTGATTGCCAACGCCGGCGTGGGTCTTCTGGTTCTTTATCGGGTCAATAAAAAACCAAAAGAAAACCTGATGATTACCCTTACGCTTTTTGTCTTTGGCATCCTTTTTGGCCTTACGGTCGGCCGGGCGGCGCAAAGCTTGCTGCCCTTTCTGCAATAATACACAGCAAGAAAATAAAAAAATCTGCATTTTATGCTTGACATTTTCTGATCGATCAGGTAAAATATATAGCTGTCAGGCATGGTCGCTTAGCTCAGTTGGTAGAGCATTCGCTTGACGTGCGAAGGGTCAGCGGTTCGAGCCCGTTAGCGACCACCAAAAAAACGGAAACAGTTCATCACTGTTTCCGTTTTCTTTTTTTCTCTCAGTTGCCGAAAACAACCTGTTTCTTCAGCGGACGCGATAACTGATAATAACAGTTGCAGGCATAAACGCTCACCGTGTAGGTCTGCCCTTTTTTGCAGCAGCGTCCCAGCGGAACCGTTACATAACGCTTTTTGCGATCCGGCAGAAAATACTGTGCAAGAACGCTCCCGCCGGCAACTTTTTTCCCAAAGCGGTCACGGACAATGTATTTATAATCGTGAACCTCGTAGGTATCTTCCGCAGAACGGAAGGTCAAAAGCGCCTCGCCCTTTTCGTTCTGTGTCAGGGAAAGCAGCGCGTCATCCGGAAATGACAGCGACCTGTCTGAGCGCTTGCGGTTGCGGTAAGTATAGCGAAAACTCTTTTTATCCGCCGGTTTCTCAATATACAGCGGATCACCAAAGAAAGAACCGGCGTGCAAATCGTAGCGGCGAATAAGTAGCGATCCTTTGGCGTCGGCTTCCACCAGATAAAATTGCTCGGACGCATCGGGGATTTCACCGTTAAACCCGCATTGCAGCTCGTTTTCCAGCTCAAAATACTTAAGGGAACCGGTTCCCAGCGCGGTATAGCCGCCCTGCCAGATCGAGCGGGGATCTCCGATCGGATAATGCGAATGACCGGAAAAATTAACCACATTGGGGCATCGGCGCCACAACAGATCGGTCGATACATCCGCCCAGTTGATGCTGCCGTAAACCGTCAGCACCGGATGCGGATGCTGCAAAACAAAAATCGGCTTTTCACAGGAACGCAGACGGGCCTTTTGCAAAGCTGTCCGGTAAAAATCGCGCTTCTCTTTTCCGAAAAAATGCTTGCCTGACGGATCATAAGACGCCGCCAAAAAAGTAAATCCGTTGATTTCATAAACAGAATCAGGTTCCACGCCGAACAACGCCCGGAATTTATCCTCCGTACTGCCATGCGCTGTTTCGCCGTTGCGTTTGCAGGCAAAATATTCGTGGTTGCCGATACAGAGAATCGGCTGCGTGCCATCATGAAGGCTTTCCTTGAGTGTTTCGGCAAAACGGGTCATTTCTTCATAAGCGCCGCAGTCGGTAAAATCGCCGCAAACCAATACGGCATCGAGCTTTTGATACAGGGGGGACTGCTCTGCCAGCGCATAGCAGGTCTGCATCATTCTGCTGAAACGGTCATTGCGGGTATGGATGTCACTGCACACGGCAAAACGCAGTACCGGATTGAAAATATCCGGCGCCTTTGGCATTTTCCCGTCACAGGGGGCCAACGGATTTTCAAAAAAGGATTTCGCGGACAAAAAGAACGAAAACCCAAGAGACGCGGCTGAGATCAAATTGGGGGGAAAAGCTGTTTTCATAAAACCACCTCAAACATGATCCTGCGACAGCAGGAAAAATGGGAGCGGAAAGGTTCCGGCACCGCCGTGCGGCAGTTGCCGGCGATGTTTGGAATGATTTGTAAAAAAGAAATTTTCGGCTTCCACATGAGAAAGCACGAAATCCGGCGTTCCGACGGTTTTCTGCACCGTTGACAGCCCGTTTTCACAGCAGATCTCCAGCTTCTCATCACCCGCCATTCCATGGATCAGGCAGGTAAAGCTGCCATCTTGCAGAGGATGTTCCAGCGCTTTCGCTTTTAAAAAGGCCGAAATCACTTTTTCATAATGATAAATGGATAGTTTACAGCTTCCTGCGATGTCCATCCTGTCACAGATTCCGAAAAAGAAATCACAATACATATGCTGATACGGAGCGAACGAAAAGCGTTTTTCCGGCGCTTCATCATGATCGACAACGGCAATAACCGCCTGGTCAAGATAGGCATCGTCCGTCAGCGTAAACTCTCGAACCTCTGTGCCGTCGGCACTCAAAACAAAATACCCGATCAACTGATCGCCATATAAAAGCTGATACGGCGTTGCTCGCCACGATAAAAGCAAATCGTATAGAGTTGCCCGGTCACGCTCTGTGTGCATATCACGGGCAAGATTGCACGAATAAATATAGTCCAGCACTTTCTGATCCGACGCCGTAACGGCAGCAACGCGAACACCGGTTTTGCGTTCGGCGCCGTAGGCATGACGCAGGTTGGTTTTTGTCACCCGATAAACATAGCAGGCGCCGGCGTTGTCGAAACCGAAATAACGGTATCTCTGACGCTGTCCATCCAACACCCCAAAATCAATGCCGTCGTGAATCATTTTTTCGACGGCCGCATTCATGGCAAGTTTCATATAGCCATTTCCGCGCGATTCCGGCAGCACACCGACATTGCCGATGCCGCCATAAGTCAAAATATCGCCGCAAACATGATATTTTGCATAATACAGCCCAACCGCAGCGCGGATCTTACCATCCTCAAACACACAAATATTATTTTCCCACGGGCGATATTCTTTGCGGTACAGCTTTGGCAGCAAAGACAAAAAGCGGTCGTGTTCCTTTTCAAAGGAAAAAGAAGCATCCAGCACTTCCATCAGCTCGTCATACTGCGACGCATCTGCAAGCCCGATGGTAATATTCGACATGATTTCACCCTCTTCAACTCATTGCAATTATGCTATCACAACCTTACAGAGAAGTCAAGAGCGCAGAAAAGCCGGGAACAGAGAACCTGTTCCCGGCTTTATAACTGGCTGTCAGCCTTCGCTGCTGCTTGCCGCTTCTGCGTTGACACGCAGCACTTCCTCACCGTTCCGGTTGTGTTCGCGCTCGGTGCGTGCCAGATAGATCTTGCGGTTCACATCATGACGGAAGTAAAGATAATCCGTATCTGCGGGATAAAGCGCCGCCTGAATCGCTTCGTCACCGGGGCTGCAAATCGGACCGGCGGGAAGCCCCTGACGCTGATAGGTGTCGTATAACTTGGTGAAATTCACCCGTTCGTCGCCTGCCAGCACATCTTCCGGTATGCCTGCGATATACCCTGCGGTCGAATCACATTGCAAATACAGGAAAGCGCCGCTGTTATCATTCAAACGGTTGTGCAGAACCGAGGACACCTGATACATCTGCTCGGTTCCGTAAGCTTCTTTTTCGATAATCGACGCCAGCGTCAGGATCTGATCCATACTCATGTTCAGCTCGGCAGCTCTGGCGGCGTATTCATCTGTCCAGTGACCTTCAAAGTTGCGAAGGAAACGGGATATGACACTTGTCGCGTTTTCCCCCACATAAAACTCATAGGTATCGGGATACAAATACCCTTCCAGCTGATAATACCGTTCGGTCGGGTTCTGAATCTCTTTTAAGAACGGGAATTCCTCGGAAAAATCCATTTCCCGTGCCGTTGCGCGCAGGCTCTCCACGGAACAGACCTCATATTCTTCGAGCTTGGCAAAAATCTGCTCAATGGTATAGCCCTCGGGGAATATCAAACGCTTGGTTTCCGTGCCCACAGAGCTGCTGCTCATGGTCGTGAGCATCTTTTCCAATCCGTAACTGGGTTGCAGCGCATAAACGGAGGTCAAATACTCCGTATCACTAAACCCGAGAAAACCCGCCATCAGTTTACAGAACCAGGCGTTTTTAATCAGTCCCTTATCAGCAAGCGCGTCAATGACCTGGGAGGTATTCATATCCTGATTCACCGAGACGGAAATCTTATCTGTCGAACGGTTCATCGCCAAAATATCATTGATACAGCTGAGCGCGATGGACGAAATCAAAACGGAAACACAAATTACCACCGAACAAAAAGCAAAGCACACGCCGCGCCGCTTTTTTCGCGCGGCAAGCTCCTGTTTGGTGTATACTTTTTTTTGCTTTTCCTTTTTCCTTTTAGCGGTCTTTGCTTTTGCACCATTTTTGGCATTCACAAAACGGTTGTCCTTTTTGCCGGACGGTGCGCGCCTCCCGGAAGCAACCGGCGCCCCATTCTGCGGACGCGGTCTTTGCGACGCTGCGGCAGATTCGTTCCGCTGCTGCGCTGCTCTTCGGTTTGCGCCGGGATAAACCGGCCGTTCTCCGATATAGATACCGTTCTGCTCCTGCGGCAGTTCACCGCTTACCGCGTCAAATTTTCTGGTTTTTTGGGCATCAGACGGCGATGCCGAACCGGTATTTTCCCGATTCTGATACTGATTCGCCAAAGAACATCATCCTTTTCATCTTTCGCAAACAACCACGCCTCGTTCGGTCAAAAAAGAAGGCAGTCTGCGGTCATACTTTCCGTGAGGAAGCCGTTGCTCATAAATACAGTTGCTGTAACAAACCCCGATTGCGTCTCCGGAAAATTTTGCCAGAAAGCTATCATAATAACCGCCGCCGTACCCGAGACGATAGCCGTATCGGTCATACGAAAGCGCCGGCACCACACAAAGAGCGTTATCAAAACAAGAGATCAGATTTTCCTGCTTTGCTTCCGGTTCCGGAATGCCAAAAGCACCCGGCGTTAATTCTGACAGGGAACGGATTGCATAATATTCCATATGCCGTTTCCCGATACATTTCGGCAGGGCGACTTGCTTTCCGGCAGCCAAACAACGCTCAATCAATCGATCGGTTGCAATTTCCGAACGCACGGACGCGTATAAAAGGATGATATCACACCGCTCAAAGCTTGGCAAGCGAATGAAACCATTTGTAATACTTTCGTCCTTTTTCTGCTTTTCCGGCAGGGGAATGCTTTGTCGGATTCTGCGATAACGGTCACGCAAAAGGTTTTTCTGCGGTCGGATATCCGTCATTGGCACTGCATCGCCTTTGCCGTCTGCTGCGCGTTCTCCTCTGAAGTCAGAGCAGAAAGGATAGCGAGAGCAAATGCAAGTGCAACGCCTGCGCCGCGTGCTGTGATAATATTTCCGTCCCGCACGACAGCTTCTCCTTCACAAACCGTTGCGCCGTATAAATCTTTTTCAAAACTCGGGAAAGCAATCGCGCGCTTTCCCTCGAGCAGGTGCCGGTGTCCCAAGATCGAAGGAGCGGCACAAATCGCGCAAAGAAGCCCGTCGTTTTCTGCAACCCGGTCGATTAACTTGTGTACCCTGGCGCTGTTTTCCAGATTGATGGTGCCGGGCATCCCGCCGGGCAGGATCACCGCCTCCGGTTTTTCTTCTTCCAAATTCAATTCATCGATCGAAAGGTCGCATGTCACCGTCACTTTATGAGAGAGGCAGACGGTTTTTCCTGTTACACCCACCGTCTTGACGGCGACGCCGCCCCGGCGAAGCACATCGACCGGTGAAAGCGCTTCTATCTCTTCTGTACCGTCAGCCAACAAAACATATACCATATCAATCAATCCTTTCGATTTATTCCATTGTCAACCCCAAATAGATTGGCTTTGTATTTGTCTGGATTCTTTCAGAGAGCGGCAGCAGCATTCCGCCCTTCTGCACAACATAAACGCCGCCTGCCTTCTCCGCGTCCGGCAGCGGCAGGAAAAAACAGCCGTCCGCCCCGGTGTCAGGAAAAACAGCCGCGTTCGGATCTTCCTGCAACAGGAACCGGTAGACTTGCTCGTCAAAAGAAATATATTGGCCAGAGAACGAGGCTTCCCGACCGCGTTTCCAGGCAGCCGCATCGGGGAAGCGCCGGACAAGCGCCGGATCCATTTGCTCATACCGGGCGCTTTGCAGTATGACCCGAAAGCCAGACCGCGCGTAATAGGCATACAAACTTTCTTCCGCCGGAAAAAGACAAAGAAAATCGAAATCTTCTTCCTGACACGCCTTTGCTGCTTTTTGCAAAAGAGAAGCCATCAGCCCCCGTGAGCGGAACGCCGGATCTGTTGCGGCTGCATATAAATAGTAGCCGCGCAGTTTCTGCGCCTGTCCCATCAGTCGGCAGGGAATCAAGTGGAAGGCGCTGACCAATGCGCCGCTTTCAAAAGCACCCCAGCTCACCAGCCCGGGAATAGACGCGAAAAAACGGTCGATCCACGCTTCCTCATCGCCGAACACCTGTTGCCACAAACGGCGGAACGCCGCTTTCTCGTCACTGATCCGATAACTCGTCATAGCTATGATAAGACGCAGCGGATTTCACAAGAAGAATATCCGGATAATAGGAAAGTTTCGCCTTGCGCAGTCCTTCATCGCCTGCGTCGTCCTCCCGGTCGATATATTCATATCTGCCCAGCAGGTTTTTCGCGGTTTCCCGGTTGATTAACGCGTAGGCATCGCGAAAGGCCGGAGCTGCTTTTTCAATATGGGTGCAAAATACCGAATCGCTCAGCGCTTCCCCCATGGCATAGGCAGCGGGCTGCCCGTCGGCGTACAAAATACCGCCTTCGTATTCCAACTCAAAGAACAGACGAATGGATTCTCGAGCCACATCGGTTTCTGCATCAGCTTCGCCGGTGCCGGTGCCATCCGGAAACTTGCCGGCACGCCATTCCTCCAGAATTTTAGAGCAATCGGCAAGATTCTGTTCGTTGATCGTTTCAAAATGCCAGGAATGATCTCTTTCAAATCTGGAAATGTGATTGCGCTTTCCATGGTATTTTTTACCGGGAAGCAGCGCTAAATTCTCGGTTTTATAAATATAATCGTAATAATCACGCTCATCACAGAAAAAGAAGATCCCGGGACAAGCCTCTTCGATCGCCGCTTTCTGCCGATCGGTCACAGCATAAAAAATAGGGTGTACGCCCATGGCTTTTGCGGTCTGGCAGACCTCCGCCATGGCATGCCGAAGATCCCCGTCCCCCACCGGAACAGCAAAAGCTCGGCTGTCGCCAAGGATAGAGGAAATAAACAAAAAGCCGTCTTTGATACAAAAAGTCATATCATAAGCCTTGCGCCACAAATATAAATTGCCGAAGGAATATCCGCAGCCTTCTGTTTCGGCGCGCTTCAAATAAAAATCAATTGCTTTTTTATCCGAAAGGCTGGGAGTCCTGAAATCAAGCATATAACCTCCATTGGTAAAAGAGACGGCGTCCGCCTCCCGATTCATTCATTGCTCAGTATACCACTTTTTCCGAAAAAGGACAAGATGTTTAAAGGAGCATTTGATTATTTTTAACATTTGTGTTAGAATAAGGAGAATCCCCCACGAAAGGATGAAGGATATGACAACCGACACGAGTGCGCGCGCCGTGATTCTCGGTATGAGCAGCACCGGTGAAATTCTTCCGGCTGCTGCCGGGCGTATCTCCACGCAGCCGGGAACGGCAACCGAAATTTTTCAAAAATCGCAGGACGCGGAAAAAAACAAAAATCTGATTGCCAAAGTCACCCAATCCGGACATACTTCCACCATTGAACATACGGTTTTTCATTTGGCATTTGAGAATGTTTCGGTGTTTGCCGAACAGTTCCTGATTGAATTCCGGCTGGCGTCCTTTACCGTCAAAAGCCGTCGGTATGTCGATTTTTCAAACAGTGGGTTTTATGTTCCCCAAGAGCTGTCGGAAAAAGCGAGGGCGCTTTATCTTGACGGCGCACAGCGGCTGTTTGCAATCTATCACCGACTGACCGAAGACGGTATGCCGAAAGAGGACGCGCGGTTTGTGCTGCCGTATTGCTTGAACAGCAACTTTTTCTGCACCGTCAATGCCCGCGAGTTTTTAAACATCCTGCGCGCCATGCTGTATGGCAGAGGCGCAGCGTTTCCCGAACTGCTTGACCTGGGCAAACAATTGCTGCAACAGGCGCGAGAACAAGCGCCCGGCATTCTGACAGACTTTGAGTCCAGAAGCAAAAAAGATACGCTCCCGTTCCCTGCGTTTCCCCATCACCCCGGAGAAAAAGAAGGCGGTGTTTCTCTGCTGAATCACACGCCCAATGCGGCAAAGACCATTTGCTCCGGCGTGCTGCTGGAAAAAGGATACACGAGAACCGACGCTGAAAACATTGTTCAGGATGCGGCAAACCGGCAGCAAATTCTGCACTGGCTTCTTGCCGATAGCCGTCCGCGTGCGCTGGAGGCGGCCTCCTACACCTTTTGGGTGCCCGGACTGTCGCTGTCCTGCCTGACACATTTTGCCCGGCATCGGATGCAGTCAATTCAAATTCCGAGCCTGCTGTACGCCAACCGCAACGCCCATGTATTGCCTGCTTTCGCATCCGAACAGCAAAAAGAATTATATCAGCAGGCGTTTGCTGTCGCAAACGATCTGTGGAATCACCTGCGGCAATTGGGCGTCAGCGAAAACATCGGCGTGTATACGCTCCTCAGCGGCAATACCATTGATATCGTAACCACCATGAATGCCCGGGAGCTTTTGCTGTTTTTCCGCCTGCGCTGTTGCAACCGCGCGCAATGGGAAATTCGCCGCCATGCCGAACAAATGCTACAGCTCTGCCGGGAAACGGACCCGGAAGTTTTTGGCGCGTATGGTCCAAGCTGTGTGCTCGGTACCTGTCCGGAAGGAAGAATGAGCTGCGGCAGACAGGAAGAAATGAAAAAGAAATATCTCAGTGGAGGTTCTCTGATATGAGCATTTGTGAAACGGTTCTGCGCCATTCTCAGCGCGGAATGAAACTGCTGTTGCCGGATCTGGATCCGTTGATGTATCAAACGACCGCGCGGCAGCTTCTGGAAAAAGATCGCAAGACGATCCTGCTGGCAACCGGCTTTTATGTAGGCGGGTTCGCCGAAACCGACGGCCCTCCCGGAACCTTCTTTTTGGCGAAGGGATTGGCTGCACTGGGGTTCACGCCGGTTATACTGACCGACTCCCTGTGCACAGGCTTTTTCCCGGAAAACGAAGTTCGCACCCGCTTTTTGGATCATGATTTATCAAGCGATGCGATTTTGGATGAATACAACCCTGTCGCCATGATCTCAATCGAACGATGCGGCAAGAACACCGAAAATGACTACGCCAATTGCCGCGGCGTAAGCATTGCCGAATACACGCCGCCGATCGATGATATTTTTGAAACTGCGTATCGCCGCGGCATTTATACCGTCGGCATCGGTGACGGCGGGAACGAAATCGGGATGGGCAATATAAAAGAAAGCATTCAAAGCAAACTTTCGTTGCTGCCCTGCAAAGTGCCGGTTACTTCCCTGCTGATTGCCACTGTCTCCAATTGGGGCGCCTATGGGCTTTTGGCGGCGCTGTCTCAGGAAAGCGGAAAAGACCTTTTGCCTGACTATGAACAGGTTCGTGCGTACATCCGCTATATTGTCTCCAAAGGCAGTGTGGATGGCATTCATAAAGAGCATGTCCCTACTGTGGACGGTTTTTCTGAGGATGTCGAAAAAGAAATCGTAGAAGCGCTGCACCAATGCCTGATTGAGCAGTAAACATCTGTTTTCCAAAGAGGCAAAGCCGAATCTTCATTCGTTTAGCCCCTCAGACCTTTTGATCGACAATAAAATCCCCCATTTTTCCACCGCGCTTTCTCTTTTCAGAAGCGGACGGAAAGAAATGGGGGATTTGTTCTTTTATTTCAACGAGACCCTGTTTTTCGAAAAATTACAGCTTGTCGTAATCCGGGAAATCTTTATAAATGGTTTTATCGTAGAAATTATGTTCATCCTTGCTGTGCAGCGGATACCAGACCTGCGCGAAGAAGGGGTTGACTTTGGCTTCTTCATCATAGTTCCAAGGCATCGGCAGCTCTTCGGGGCACCAATGGCCACCGCGAAGCACAAGGTTGGGGGTCATTTCAAACTCATGGCCATGAGCGCATTTCCATTTCAGAGGCGTATAAAGATCGCCTTTTTCCATGGTTTCGGACAGGCATTCGCCGCCGCGGAAGGCAGCCGCTTTTTTCATATCCTCAATATCCAGTTCGCTGAGAGGTTTGGACTCATCATAGCCATGGTCAAGCAGAGAAACTTCTTCGGTCGGTCTGACGATCTTGAAGGTTTTCCATGTGCCGATCTTCGCCCACTCTTCACGAGAGCCAAAATAAGCGGAAATACGCTGCTCGTTGTTGTCACGGAACCAGCCCATGGTGCCGTAAATCGGCTTCATGGTCAGGGGTTTCATGCCAAGAGCCTTGACAATGCCGGGGACAAATTTCGCCAGTTTAGCAAGCTTGAAATATTTGGGAACCTGTTTGCCCAGGTCTTTAAAATACTGACGGACCGGAACATTGTGACGGAAATGCAGATACTCTTCCAGTTTATCCGAGTCCGCATACCACTGACCGTGGAAGTTACGGGTGATAAACCAGTTCGCGTCGAAGATCTTTCTGGGATCGCCCAAACCGATGGTGTCCAGCAGCAGCTCTTCAAACTCGAAGTTTGTCAAACGATACTGTTTGCCGCTGCCGATATTATAGAAGCCTCTCCAGAAATCTTCAGGAACATTGTCCTGGCAGCAGCGCAGAAGCAGCGTTGCGGAATCCTCAACAGTCGCCCACTCCAGAACGCCGTTGATGCAAACATGGAACATGATCGGGTCATAGTTCTTCAGAATATTGGGATACAGGATACCGGACTGACGAAGAGAGACCCAATGCTTTAAGCCGGATTCAGCAAAAATGCTTTCGGCGATGGTCTTACTGATCGCGTAATGATCGTACACGCTGATTTTAATCGGGTCGCCGGTTCTCGCCCAGTGAATGGGAGGATTGCGGTCGCCGGTTTGCGCTACGGTACCGATATAAACCACGCGGATGTCGTCAGCGTTAGGCTGTGCCTTTACCGCTTCAACGATATCGCGAGCCGCTTTGGTATTGGTATCCAGTGTCTTTTTCGGATAATAGTCCGCTGCAGGCGAAACCATGCCGCCGACATGCAGAACCACATCAGACCCGGTCACGCAGTTTAAAACATCATCATAATTGGTCAAATCGCCCCAAACAATACGAACTCGAGGATCATTGATATAATCCTTGAACTTTTCGTGGTTCTTTTCGCTGTCGCGCAGAAGAACCACCAAATTGAACTTTTCAGGCGCGTTGTAAATTTCTTTAAAGCCCGCCCATCCCATATTTCCGGAAGCACCGGTAAGAAATACGGTTTTGCTCATTTTTTATACCTCCGTTTTTCGTCTAAAGATACGAATATATGGTAACAAAAATTTCAAAAAAAATCCATATACAAATATAGAAACTATGTAAACATTTAGTCATTTTTTAAAAATTTGTTCTGTTTTGTCTACTTTTTTTTAAAATCAATCAGTGTAAAAATAGCGATTTTCCTCCTTTTGCGCTGTATTTTGCCATACGGATTTTTCCGTTTTGCGCCGCAGATGAAAAAACTTCAAAAAGGCTATTGACTTTTGACTTTGATTGTGTTATATTATCTTGCGTCGGTTGCAAGACCTACCGTCGTCTGCTGGTGTAGCTCAGTTGGTAGAGCAGCTGATTTGTAATCAGCAGGTCGGGGGTTCGAGTCCGTCCACCAGCTCCATAATTGAATATGGGAGAGTTCCCGAGTGGCCAAAGGGGGCAGACTGTAAATCTGTTGTCAGTGACTTCGGTGGTTCGAATCCACCCTCTCCCACCATTTATGGTAAACAAATAAGATACCAACACAAAACCAGGAACCATTTCGGTTTCTGTTTTTTTATGCCAGTTAAAAAAACTTTTTACCCCTGAACCTCCATTCGGATGGATGCAGACAAAACACCCACTATTCAGAAGCAGATTTTGCGAATTTCTTTGCAGAAGCTGCTTTTTTCATTTTATCCGTCGAATCTCCCCCAACCCGTATGATTTTCCGGTGAAGTTGTGCTTCTTCGCTGCCGCAGCAATGACAAAATAGAGGTCTTCCGGCAACGGCAGACAACCAGACATCCGGCGGGGATGCCCAGCATTCAAAAAAGGGACATAAAAAAACGCCTGCCGGCGCTGCGGATGCCGTTCCGGTTTGGTGGTTTTCAGAAACACAAAAAGCAAAAGAATCGATATTTTTACCAATAAGGAAGTGTCTATATGAAACGAGAAAATTTGTGGCAGCGCTGTTTGCTGCTTGTCATTGGACTGGTGATTATGGCTTACGGCGTCGCCTTTTCCATTCAGGCCGGCTTGGGGACATCACCGATTTCCAGTCTCCCCTACACGCTCAGCTGTCTGCTGCCGCTCACCGTGGGAACGGCCACCATCGCCATGCACTGTGTTCTGATCCTGCTGCAAATTATTTTGCTGCGCCGCAAGTATAAACCGATTCAGCTGCTTCAGCTTCCCATTGCGCTGCTTTTTGGCTGGCTGACAGACGCCACACTGGCCACCATACAATTTTTGAAACCGAGCAACTATTTTCAGCAATGGCTCTTTTGCCTGATCGGCATTTTGCTTGTGGGAATCGGGGTAAGCTGTGAAGTCAACGCCGATGTGGTACCGCTGGCAGGCGAAGGTTTCAGCTTGGCCGTATGTCAGACTTTTTCACTGCCGTTTCCCTATGTCAAAGTCGGCTTTGACTGCTCA
Source organism: uncultured Clostridia bacterium (assembly GCA_944380845.1). Taxonomy (GTDB): domain Bacteria; phylum Bacillota; class Clostridia; order Oscillospirales; family Acutalibacteraceae; genus RGIG2774. The sequence goes on from CALWIU010000026.1 coordinate 19,035, forward strand.
CTGGTAGCCATTTCCTGTGTGCTCGGTCTGCTGGTGCAGGGCAAACTACTCGGCGTTAGGGAAGGAACGATTGCCGCCGCTATTTTTGTCGGGTTGGCATCCAAACAAGTGACAAAATGGATGATTAAACCGTTAATGAAGCATCTTTGCCCTGCTTTCGTCAAAAGTGCAGATTCAACAACAAAGAAATAAACAAAGATACCCGCAAAAAAAATACCGCCGGATTACTCCGGCGGTATTTTTTAAACGATTTACGCCATTACATAAGAGACAGATACAGCTCTTTGATTTCTTCAACGCTGGTGTCTCGCGGGTTGCCGGGACGGCAGGCATCGGCATAAGCGGATTCAGCAAGGAACTGCACATCCTCCGGTTTGACGATCTCTTTCAGATCAGCGGGAATCCCCACATCGCTGCTCAGCTTTTTGACCGCGTCTATCGCGGCTTTTCTTGCCTGCTCAATGGTCATTTTTTCCGTATCAGCAACACCCATGGCTTTCGCGATGTCACGATATTTATCCCCGGTCGCAGGAGCGTTATATTCCATAACGGTCGGCAGGATAATGGCGTTGGCAACGCCATGAGGCGTGTCATACAGAGCGCCCAGCGGGTGCGCCATCGAGTGAACGATACCAAGACCAACATTGGAAAAGCCCATGCCGGCAATATACTGTCCCAACGCCATGCCCTCTCTGCCTTCGGGCGTATTCTCTACCGCGCCGCGCAGATTTTTGGAAATGATTTCAATGGCTTTCAGATGGAACATATCGGAAAGCGCCCAGGCGCCTTTTGTGATATACCCTTCGATCGCGTGGGTCAGCGCATCCATACCGGTTGCGGCGGTCAGGCCTTTGGGCATGGTGGACATCATATCCGGATCGACAACAGCAACCACAGGAATGTCGTGTACATCCACACAAACCATTTTCCGGTTTTTCTGTGCGTCGGTAATTACATAATTGATGGTGACTTCTGCGGCGGTGCCGGCAGTCGTCGGAACAGCAATAATCGGCACAGCAGGCTTTTTCGTCGGTGCGACGCCTTCAAGACTTCTGACATCAGCAAAGTCAGGATTGGCAACGATGATGCCGATGGCTTTGGATGTGTCCATGGAAGACCCGCCGCCGATGGCAACAATGCAGTCAGCGCCGCTGTTTTTGAAAGCTGCAACACCATGCTGGACATTCTCAATCGTAGGATTGGGTTTGATGTCGGAATAGATCTCATAGGGGATCGCGGCTTCATCCAAAAGATCGGTCACTTTTTTGGTAATATTAAATTTCAGAAGGTCCGGATCGGAAGCAAGAAAAACTTTTTTGAAGCCTCTGGCTTTCACTTCTTCAGGGATCATTTTGATCGCGCCGGCTCCATGATAGGATGTTTCATTCAAGACAAATCTGTTAACCATGAAAATACCTCCAGTTTTAACTGCCAAGCAGTCTGTTTACCTCTTTATTTTAATTATGTTTCTTTTTTCTGTCAACTAAACACTTGCAAAAATCAGACAGCATTGGAAAAATTTTCAAAAAGGCAAACATCCTTTCACAATTTCAAGCGTTCTCATCCATGGAGAAAAGCAGCGTTTTTTCAAAATACAAAACTTCTTCTCCGTCCTCCTGCGCACGAAGTACCAGTTTGTCATATCCCTGTGACGATAGATCGCACCATTTCGTGCTTCCTTTGCTTCTGCGCAGATTGTCAGACGCCGAAATCCTCTTTGCTGCGCTTCCTGTTCGATCACACGCATCAATGCGGAGATCTGCCCCTGCCCCTCAAATGTCTTGCGGATGCGCAAGGCGTTGATATTGGCGATTTCCGTGCCATCACAAAGAACGGTTCTTCCGCGAATTGCCTGACATGCAGGCGAGAGCAAAAGCGTTCCTTCCCCCACAGGCGTTCCGTCATAAAATGCAGCAAAAGTCAAAGCCATGCCGTGATCCAGATAGTACAAATATTCTTTTTTCCACTTCATCCACAAATCGCTGCTGCGATGCGTTGCAATTTGATAATCCCAAAGAGAAACCACTTCTTCTCTTTTGGCCAGTCGATATATCCACATCTTTTGTCTCCATTAAAAAAACGCTTTCCGGTTGGAAAGCGTTTTTATTCAGCTCAGTTACGATAAATAATGGTTTCGGTAACAGGCGGTTCCGTGACAGCAGGCGCTGTGGTCGTGGGAGCCGCGGTGGTTGCTCCGCCCATGATTCTTGCAAAGAAATCAGCAATGACATCCAGAAGCTGCCGAAGATAGCCGATCATGATACCGATAACGCCGTATTGTTCATTTACCATTGTTTTCACCTTCCTTAAAAAATACTCTGCAATTGCAAAAATACAAACTTAATAAATAATCACATTGGAAGGCGCAGCTTCCGTCGTGGCGGCGGCCGTTGTTTCAGGTGCGATGGTCGAAGGCGAACCGCCCATCAGTCTCTGGAAGAAGTCGGCGATCGTCTGAAGGATGCGCTCCAAATAATCGATCATAACGCCGATATAACCATATTCTTCATAAAGCATACATACTCACCTTCTTATCATTTTATATTCGTTTGTAGTATACCATTGCAGGGAAAAAATATCAAGTCTTTTACTAAAAAATTGACAAAGATAACAAAAGTTTGCAAAGACTTTGTCAACCGTCAACCAGGAAATAAAAAAAGCGTCCGAAGACGCTCCTGAAAAATCAATCTGTAAACTTATTAAGAAATTCTCGCAGGCGGGAATTCTCAGGGGAATCGAAAATCTCCTCCGGCCTACCCTCGGCGGCAATCACACCGGCATCCATAAAAATCACTTCATCAGAAACTTGGCGCGCAAAGGACATTTCATGGGTCACAATGACCATGGTCATATGTTTTTGCGCCAGCTGCTGAATGACCTTGAGAATCTCACCGGTCAATTCCGGATCCAGAGCAGATGTCGGCTCGTCAAAAAACAGGATTTTGGGATCCATGCACAAGGCACGGGCAATGGAGACCCGCTGCTGCTGACCGCCGGAAAGCTGCCACGGGTAGGAATCCGCTTTATCGGAAAGGCCGACCTGGGCAAGAAGCGCTCTGCCCTTTTCCTCTATATCACGCAAAATCTCTTTTTTGGAGAATTTAAACTGGGGATTGTCCTTTGCTGCCAATTCAGCTGCCAGCGTAATGTTTTTCAGCGCCGTATACTGCGGAAAAAGATTAAAAGACTGAAAGACCAGACCAACCGCAAGCTGTTTGCGGCGGCGCTCTTTTGAAGAATCCGCTTTTTTTTGCGAAGCGTCAAAAACCGTTTCTCCGTTTACGATTATGGTACCGGCGTCCGCTTTTTCCAGCGAAGTAATGCAGCGCAGCAAGGTGGTTTTCCCGCTGCCGGAAGAGCCGATCAAAGATAAAACCTTCCCTTTTTCCAAAGAAAAAGAGATATCTTTCAGCACTTCAACATTGCCGAAGCTTTTGCGCAATCCGTTGACTTCCAAAATCGCCATAATTTACCCTCTGAAATAATCAAGTTTCTTTTCGATTCGGCTGAAGATCAGCGTTAAACCGCCGCAGAAGATCAGATAAAACACTGCGGTATAGAACAGCGGCCAAATCAACCCACGGGTGTTAATGATATCCTGCGCTGCTTTTACCAATTCTCCGACGGCAATGACGCGCGCCAAAGAGGTGTCTTTCACCAGCGTAATAATCTCATTGCTCATGGGCGGCACAATGCGTTTAATGACCTGCAAAAGCACAACCTTAAAAAAGACCTGTGATTTTTTCATGCCCAAAACCTGTCCCGCTTCGTATTGACCACGGGGGATACTTTCAATGCCGCCGCGGTAAATTTCTGAAAAATAAACCGCGTAATTGATGATAAACGCGATGCAAACAGCTTCTTCCCGCGGGAAAGACTTCATGCCGAACATCAGCCCCGGTCCGTAAAAAACAACCATGACCTGAAGCATCAGCGGCGTACCGCGGATAACCCAGACAAAAAAGCGGGACAAGAGCTGCAGCGGCTTAAATTTGGACATGGAAAAAAAAGCGACCACCAAGCCTAACGGGATCGCCGCAATCAGCGTAACGAAAAACAGCATACAGGTGGTTTTAAACCCATCCAGAAGCTGTAAATTAACGGCGGCAAAGCTCATTCAGATACTCCTTTAGCTGTTGCAAAGAAAACCGATACGCGGATAACGCGCGTACCGGTTCTTTGCTTCCATTGTTAAACGGCTTTTACTCGCCCAGCAAAATACGGGACTCAAGGCCATAGGTACGGGCGATTTGATCCAGCGTACCGTCAGCGGCAAGCTCTGCCATTGCGGAGTTGACAGCAGCGGTCAAGGAACTGCCCTTGCGGAAACCGACAGCATACTGCTCATCGGCATCGTCACCGAAAACATCCAGCACGGTCAAATCGCTGAAATCCGTGTTTTCGCCGACCATGGAGTACGCCATAACCGCGTCCATGACAGCAACATCAGCCGTACCGGCTTTCACCTCATTGAGGCCATCCGCCTGTGCGGTAACGGAAATGAATTTGCCGGACAGGTTGGGATCAGAAGTGGCGGCGGATTCACCGGCGGAACCGGATTCAGCAACCACGGTAGCACCATTCATTGAGGCAAGATCCGTGTAAGTATCCGCATTTTCCGTGCGAATGACGCAGACCTGCTTGTTCGCCATATAAGGAGTGGAAAAATCAATCTGCTCCGCAAGCTCGTCCGTCATGGTCATGCCATTCCAAATGCAGTCGATGTTACCGGAATTCAATTCCATTACCTTGCTGTCCCAGATGATTTCCTGGAATTTTGCTTCAACGCCCAGTTTCGCACAAACGGCCTTCGCAAATTCCGTTTCAAAACCGACAAGTTCGTTGTTATCATCCAGATAGTTCATAGGAGCAAAATAAGTGATACCAATCACCATCTCGCCTTTGGCCTGTACATCCGCCAGATCAGAAGCGGCGCTCGCACTCTCGCTGGTAGCAACTTCGTCAGTAGTACCCACTTCGTTGCCAGGCGCGGGATCATTGCCGCAGGCAGCAAAGGCAAAGGTCATCAGAACCAGAACCGCTGCCAGAACCAGCGCAATTCCTCTTTTTTTCATGGGAATCAACCTCCAATATTGTTTGTAATCAGTTTAACAGATTAGCACACTAAAGTAAACAATTGTTTTTGCCATCTATAGGAAAAATTTCACCCTACTTTTTATCTATTTCGACGAATTTTTTCTATTATTTGCCCGCATTGTCATGAAAAAAAGGATTGCTCTTATCGGTATCCTTATGATATAATATGCCGGAATACAGTATATCCCGCTCTCGGCGGGCATATACTTTACCGCAAATGAATCAGAACGGAGGCTGACTGCTATGATCGGGCTGGGCACCTGGACCGGAAAAGTCCACACCATGTTTTTTTCCGGAAATGTCACTTTTACCATTGGCGAAAAAAACGGCGCATATGATTTCTCAATGAATTTACCGGAAGGCGCAACCAAACTGCCTGAATTTTCTTTCCGCGAGATCAAAGAGGAAGGCGATTCTCTGCTTGCTGTTGCCGAGGTTTCTCTTCTGCCGGGCAAGACCATTGATATCAAGCTGACTTTTACCGGCGATCAGATGAACGGATACTTGAAAATTCCTTTTTTGGGGAAAATTGACTTAAATAATTTTTCCCGGGTACAGGCGTAAAATAAATATGAATAATCTTTGCACATTGCTGCTGATTTTGCCGAAAAGTTTGCAAAAAACCAACAAAACTATAAAAGTTTAAGATTTTGCTAAAAGCTCTTGAATTTTTATCCGTCATGTTGTATGATAGCTTTGAAGGTAAATCCTTACTCTTTCTGTGAAAGGAGGCAAACGACTCATGGATTTCATCATGACCATCATTAACGCTATCAAGGATATCGTTAAGCTCATCCAAAACCTTGTAAAGCAGCTTCGCGGTGACCCCACTCAGTGGGGCGAAGACGATTTTGTCGTCCTCAAATAATTCCGGTTTGCTTTATGAAAATGGGCTGTCGCCTGTCTGCTTCAGATGCGCGGCAGCCCTTTTCCGTTTTCTCGATTTTCTGCAAAATTAACAGGCTATTCAAGCCTTATCAATGTTTATCCCATATACTGAAATGCGCGGTGATAACATGACCGGTTATGTCCGGGCGCATAAGCCTGAAATGAAAATCAAAGAATATGAATCTTACCGCGCCTTTTACTGTTCGCTCTGCCGGGTGCTGGGCAAACGATACGGTCAGCTTTCCCGGCTGCTGTTAAGCTATGATCTGACCTTTTTTGCGCTTTTTGCCTGTAGTATGCGGAACGAAGAGTTTTTATTCCGGATCGGGCGGTGCCCTTTCAATCCCGCTAAAAAATGCGCTTATTGCGATTACAAACTGCCGCTGATGGAATATATGGCGGATATAACGGTTCTGATTGCCTATTATAAATGGCGGGATACGATAGAAGACGGCGGTTTTTTCAAAAAAGCCGCGGCGATTCTGCTTTTGCCGTATTTCGCATTCCTTCATAAGAGAGCAAAAAAATTCCGTCCCGAGGAAGATGTCCGCGCGGCACGCTATTTAGCGTCGCAATTCAAAGCAGAGCATTCGTTTTTTACCGGGATCGACTCCGCAGCCGAACCCACAGCTGACTATGTTTCGGGGCTGGCTTCTGATTGTGTGAGCGAACCGCTTCGCGTCAAAGCGTTGACCTTCGGGCGGCTTCTGGGGCGCTACATTTATCTGGCGGATGCGCTGGACGATTTAAAAAGCGACCTGAAAAGCGGAAGCTTTAACCCCTTCATCAAGGCTTATCAAATAACGGACGGTAATCTGGAGGAAATTTTTCCTCAATGCCGCAGTGTGCTTGAACTGACCATCGGGGCGCTGATCGACGCCTATCAGCAATTGCCGCAGAATGTCTATTCCGAAATAACAGGCAATGTCATTCAACTGGGTCTGTATGAACAGGCAGACCGAATTTATTCTCATTATCATGAGGTAGCAAAATGAACGATCCTTATCAGGTACTGGGCGTTGCGCCGGGCGCAACGGATGTGCAAGTCAAAAAAGCCTACAAACGGGCAGCCAAACAGGCTTTGAAATTGTCGCAGGAGCAGCAGGCAAGCTATATGCGTGACCTTGACGCCGCCTACGACCAGATTATGAACGAGCGCAGAGGCAACGGATCTTATACAAACACCTACACGGGCGCTTCCGATCCGTATCAAACGAATTCCTACAGCGATGCTTCCTATTCGCAGCCATACGGTTATGCGGATGCGACTTCCTTTGCGGATGTGCGGCAGCTGGTTATGAACGGACGCTACGACGACGCAAATATGATTCTGGACGGTGTTCCGGCGCCGGGCCGCAACGCAGAGTGGCATTTTCTGAAAGGGCAGGTTCTGTACAACAGAGGCTGGCTGGAAGATGCGTCAAGAGAATTTGAGACGGCATACCGCATGGAGCCGGGCAACAACGAATATCGAAATACCTATGAAAGCATTTTTACAAAACGAAGCGGCGGCTACCGCGCAAGACCCGAACGACGCGGGTGCAGCACCTGTGATATCTGCTCCGGTCTGATTTGCGCCGACTGCTGCTGCGAAAGCATGGGTGGGGATTTGATTCCCTGCTGCTGAGGAACAGGAGGACCGCCCGGTGAAAAAAAGTTCAAAAACCGCTTTGGGCGGAATCATAGCCGCGCTTTCCCTCGTGCTGATGCTGCTTTCGACCATCATTCCTTTTTTGACCTATGTACTGCCCGCCGCTGCGGGAATCATTTTAATGGTCATGGTAATTGAAATCGGCAGAAAATGGGCGCTGGGCGCCTATGTGGCAGTCAGCATCCTGTCGCTGTTGATTTTAGCGGACAAGGAAACCGCCGTCATGTATGCCGCCTTCTTCGGCTATTACCCGATCCTGAAATCTGTGATCGAAGAAAAGCTGCCGGCTGTGTGGGAATGGATCGTCAAATTTCTGCTGTTCAACGCAGCGGTGGCGCTGGCTTATTTGTTAATTATTTACCTTTTCCGCCTGCCGGTGGACGGACTGGATACCTTTGGGAAATGGACGATTCCTCTGCTTCTGCTCATGGCAAATGTGATGTTCTTTTTATTTGACTATACTCTTTCCCGTCTGGTTTTTTTATATTTACACCAGTGGAGAAAATGGTTCCGCAAGATTTTCAAATAAGTGGGCTGCCGCAGAACGCGCAGCCTTTTTTCATGGAAAGGGGGCGGAAGAATGCATGATATTTGGAATCCCTGGCATGGCTGTATCAAATGCAGCGAAGGGTGCGAACATTGCTATATGTATTATCTTGACCGGACGCGGGACAAATTCGGCGGAGATATTTATAAAACAAAAAACGGTTTTAACTACCCACTGCAACGAAAAAAAGACGGCAGATATAAAATTCAAAGCGGTGAACAGATTCGTGTGTGTATGACTTCAGACTTTTTTCTGGAGGAAGCAGATGTCTGGCGGGATGAAGCATGGGAAATGATGCGCCGCCGCAGCGATGTTCGGTTTTTTCTTTTAACCAAGCGTCCGCAGCGCGTTTTTGACTGTCTGCCGAAAAACTGGGGAGATGGCTGGGAAAATATTTTTTTCAATGTCACCTGCGAAAACCAGCGACGGGCGGCGGAACGCATTCCGATTCTCAAACAGCTGCCCTTCCGCCACAAAGGGATCATGTGCGCACCCCTGATCGGGGAAATCGATTTGGAACCGTTTTTGGGCGACGGACAGATTGAACAGGTGATTTGCGGCGGTGAAAACTACGGAGGCGCACGCCCCTGCAACTACGATTGGGTGAAGAAGCTGCGCCGCGCCTGCGAAACGCATCAGATTTCTTTCTGTTTTATCGAAACCGGCTCGGTTTTTATAAAAGACGGCAAGACCTATCTGCTTGAGGACAAACGGCTGCAAAGTGAAATGGCGTACAAATCCGGTATCAGCTATTCAGGGAAGCCCATCGTTTTTGATTTACGGGACTCCTATGGCAATCCCCTTCCCGAATCGGCCTTATACACCCCGCATTTTTGCGAAAACTGCACCCAATGCGGCAGCCGTCCCATTTGCAATGGCTGTGCCGACTGCGGGAAATGCAGCGGATCATAAATGTACTGTTATCCATAATCTCATAGGCATTCTCCCGATTCGCATTATGGATTGAATATTATTTTCAAATAAAAACAAAAAACCACATGGTAAGCGATTAAGTGCTTACCGTGCGGTCTATTTTATTTGATAACGATTTTCAAATGCGCGCTACCCCAGAACGGCGGGCGGCTTCTGCCACCGCTTCGGCAACGACCTTGCCGATTCGTTTATCGGTAGCGAGGGGAAGGATATGTTCTTCATTCAACTCTTCCTCTTTTACCAGACCTGCCAGCGCAACGGACGCCGCCATTTTCATTTCCTCATTGATGTCCTTTGCGCGGCAATCCAGCGCGCCGCGAAAAACACCGGGAAACGCCATAACATTGTTGATTTGGTTCGGAAAATCTGACCGGCCGGTTCCGACGACCCTTGCGCCTGCTTTTTTGGCAAGATCCGGCATGATTTCCGGAGTGGGGTTGGCCATCGGGAAAACGATTGGATCAGACGCCATGCTTTTTATCATGTCTTCCGTTACGATATTGGGCGCGGACACACCGATGAAGACATCCGCCCCCTTCAACGCATCGGCCAGTGTGCCGTGTTTCTGGGAAAGATTGGTCCGCTGTGCCAGCTCCTGCTGTGCTTCGTTGTTTTCCGGCGCGCCGTCATAAAGGATGCCGAACCGATCGACCATGGTCAGATCCTGAATGCCGATCTGTAAAAGGTGTTTGGCAATGGCGATCCCAGCACTGCCTGCGCCATTGATAACAACACGGATCTGCTCCTTTGTTTTGCCGACGACCTTCAGCGCATTCAGCAGCGCGGCTGCAACCACGATGGCAGTACCGTGCTGGTCGTCATGAAACACCGGAATATCACAGAGCTCCTTCAGCCGCCGCTCGATTTCAAAACAGCGCGGCGCGGAAATATCTTCGAGATTGATGCCGCCAAAAGACCCGGAAATACGGTACACCGTATCAACGATTTCATCCACATCCTTGGACCGCACGCAAAGAGGGAAAGCATCCACATCAGCAAACTCCTTAAAAAGCGCGCACTTGCCTTCCATGACGGGCATCCCGGCTTCCGGTCCGATATCCCCCAACCCCAAAACGGCAGTACCGTCAGTAATTACCGCCACCAGGTTGGAACGGCGTGTTAACGAAAAAGATTTTTCATAATCTTTTTGGATGGCAAGACAGGGTTCGGCAACGCCGGGCGTATAAGCCAGAGAAAGATCCTCGGTCGTTTCAATCGAAACGCGGGATGTTACCTCAATTTTCCCGTGCCATTGCTCATGCAGTTGTAATGATTTTTCTCGGATTGTCATTTTAATTCCTCATTTTCACGGCAAACTTGATCGTTATAATAGAGCAAAACAAGATCAATGATTGCAAAAAAGCCTGATATGAAATCAGGCTTTCTGCATGGCGGAGAGCAAGGGATTCGAACCCTCGAAACCGCGTTGACGGTTTACACGATTTCCAGTCGTGCTCCTTCGACCAGCTCGGACAACTCTCCAGATTTGTATTTATTTGCACTGCCGACAGACAGCTTATGTATTATATCCGATTTCTCGATGAAAATCAAGTACTTTTTCAAAATTTTTATCCCGTCCTGTTATTTTATCAGCGGTCGGAAAACAAATGGATTTTGGCAAGCACGGGCAACAGGCGGTTTGCCAGTAAAAAAGCAAGCCCCATTTTCAGCAAATCAGGCAGCACAAACGGAAACACACAGGTGGAAAGAACCGAAAGGATCCCGACATTGCCGGTCTGCCTTGAATAAACAAGTACATACCACAAGGTACCGAAAAGATACAGCAGCACAAGTCCAAGACAAAGAGAAACGATCATCACCCATGTTTTATTGCCGATAACGGATGTCAGCAGCCAATACACAAGACCGATCAAAAGGAAACCGACGATATATCCCCCGGTTACGCCAAGAAGTCTGCCGGGACCGGCGGTAAATCCGGAAAACACCGGCACTCCGAAAGCCCCCAGCAGGATGTACAGCAGCAGCGACCCCGTGCCGCGCTTGCCGCCCAACAGTAACAGCACCAGAAAAATGGCGAAAGTCTGCATGGAAAAAGGAACCGCCGCCGGAATGCTGATCCATGAGCACACAGTGATCAAAACCGCCCCCAGCGCTGTCAGAACCAGATCAAATATACGGATTTTTTGTTTGGAAGAGGCTGTCGTCGTCATTGGGTACCTCCGTCGATTCCTTTTGTGATAAAATACGAATTGCCTTTATTGTAGCATTCACTTTACACACTGTCAAGGAAAGAGCGCGGGACGCAATGTCCCGCGCTCTCTTTACCGCTTCTTCTGGTTTTTTATACCAGTTCATAAGTTCTGTCAAAATCCGGATGTGAATCCCCCAGCCAAAGTCCATCGGCAAAATTTCGGGATTTAAACTCGACACGGTCTTCATATACCTGCATGACAATGCCCTGCCCCGCCGCTTCGTAACTGCGGGACGCTTTCTTCCCGACCGGCGGGATATTGACCAGATGAACTCCGGGAATGCTGTCGTCATAGGTGTATCCGCCGAACCCGGAATGCGTATGACCGGAAAGGAAGAACACATTATCATATTTTTTCAGAATCGAAATGATTTTTTCGCTCTGCTCACCTAAATCGCCGGTGCGCCAGATCCCCGGCAGACCGTGCGTATTGCTCAACGGCTGGTGACAGATAACAAAGACGGGCTTGCCATCCTCGGTGCCAAGCGCAAGGGATTCATCCAAAAACGCCAGCTGTTCGTCGCTGATATAAGCTTTTTCCATCCGCTGCTTCTCTGAACCGAGCACCACAAAGACATAACCGTTGACTTCTACCCGATAATACGGTTTTTCTACTGTATAATCGGCAGCGCCGAGTGTATTTACATCTTGAATAAAGCGATCTATGGTATGCGAATAATTCAAACGCACATCATGGTTGCCGGAAGCGATGATCTTTTTATCGACCGACAACCCGGCGAGCAAATCGATAACGACCTGATCCGTGGGATCGTCGCCGGATTCGGTCAAATCGCCGGCAAGTACCACGGCATCTATGGCGGCGGCATTGTTTTGTATATCCTCACAGGCTGCCATAAAAGTCCAATGACGATCGGAATTCGCCCAGATCTGCGAGTCAGCCAGAAGTGCCGTCTGCAAAAGCGGCTTTTCTGCGCCAGCCGGCAGCGGGTTCGTCGTTTTCGGCGGCGTAAAGACACCGAGCGACAGCAGCATTGCCGTACAAATCGCTATTAACTTGCTCAACAACGCGGAAATTCCACTGAAAAATGAGATCATTTCCACCCCTCCTAAGGATTGAAATATAATTAAGTATACCAAATGTCAAATAAAAAGACAAGCATTTTTTACATCCTGTCCATTTTTGTCGCGATTTATCTTCTCTGGTGTATATGCAATACAAAATCGTGAAAATTACACAGAAAACAAAAAATCGCTACTTGACAGTGCGGTGTTTTTTGATATAATAATAGATGAAAATATTTTGGAAAAAGAGTGTGGCATATGAAAAATATCAGACGATTGACCGCTTTGGTTCTGCTTGCCGCCTTTACGATCGTAGCCTTCGCCGGCTGCGGTGCGGCGAACGACGCGGTTGAAAATCCCATTATCTGCATTTCCATGAATTACGGTGATGCTGCCGGCGACGGCACCAGCTCCGGCACAGGTACAGGAACTGGCACAGGCACACAGACACCGACTCCAACCCCGACAACGCCTTCTGCTTCGACCCCGGATGCGTCTACCCCCTCGGCTTCTACACCTGACGCCTCCACCCCCGACGCTTCTGCTCCTTCAGCAGACAGCGGCGACCAGGGCAGCGCGTCGACTGGTGCGCCTTCTACTCCGGAAGAAGTGGTCAACTACTACAAAGAGTGCTACAACAAAATCGCAACCGACGCCAGCGGTGCAACCCTGACCAGAACCAACAACTACAATTCGCCTGACATTTTGGATATCGGAACCCTCTCCAGCGTAGCCGGTTCGTTAATGGGATCCTTCCTGAAAGAAGAAACCCCCAACACAGCGCTTGCTCCTGCAGATGTTGCACCTAAGGGCGTTACAACCTGCAACCTGACACCTGATATGGTTGCGGAAGCGACCTGCACGGACAACGGCGATACCTACACCGTACATATCAAACTGAATTGTACGCAGAGCGCCCCCGATGTCAATCCCAAGGCGGGCGGCGGCAAAGCCGGCACCATTGTTGATGTTGTTAATGTTTCGGATATCACTGATGCTGCTGGTGCTATTATTAACTTTGAAAATGTTCAGAATCAATATTTTGACACTGAGTTGACCGCTACCATTGAAAAGTCCACCGGTCATATCACGGAACTGAAAACGATCAGTCCCACAATTATGTCCTTTGGTAAAGTCGCAGTGAAACCTTTGGGAATCCCAAGCATTGAGAATGCCCGTATCGGCTTGACCTATGAAAACGATTACTCCATTGCTTACTAATCTGCAAAAGTGGTTGTTGTAACAAAATAAAATTCCTCCCGTACAATGTTATTGAAGTTTAGAGCTTCCAAACTATGTACGGGAGGATTTTTTATGCCGGATTCCAAAAAGCCCTGCGCCGATGCGGTACGGCCAATCAAGGAAGCCGTTTGCATCGACACAAACCGCGTCTATGATTCCTGTGCCGACAAAGACTGTCTGGCTGACCTTCGGGTCTACTTTACCGCCAACGGTCAGGATATCATTGACAATGCGACCAGTGTTCGCTGCCGTGGCTGCGAAGTGCTGAATGTATTTACGGAAACGGAGAAAGTACCATTCAACCGGGGATATTACACCGTTGATCTGACCTTCTTCTTTCTGGTCAGTCTGGATGCGTTTACCGCACCGACTGCAACCCCTTGCACCGTAAACGGGTTATGCGTTTTTTCAAAAAAATGTATCCTGTACGGCAGCGAAGGCAAGGTCAAGATTTTCTCTTCTGAATACGCTCAGGATGGGGACGATCAGCAGCTTCCGATGCGCACCACCAACCCAAGAGCAAAAATTCAGGTTGCCGACCCAATCTGTCTGGATGTACGGATCTGCCGTCCATGCGACTGCTGTGACAATATTGCCGACTGTACCAATGGCATTCCCGGCTGTATCCGCCGCTGCTTTGACGGACCGTTCAACTATCCGAGCCAGGAAAAAGCAGTCAAGGTTACGCTGGGTCTGTTTACCATTGTGCAGTTGGAGCGCGATGTTCAGATCCTGATTCCCGCCTATGATTTCTGCATTCCGAATAAGGAATGCGCCTGCGAGACAGAAGATCCCTGCGACTCCTTCCGCAAGATCCGCTTCCCTGTTGATGAATTTTTCCCACCGAACCGCCAAAGCATCCACTGTGACAACTGTGACGACCCCATCGTCCCATCGGGCGGCAGATGCTCCTGCGCAGGCGGCTGATGCTTTAACAGGCAGCAAAATGAAAAAATAAAACAGCGCCGCAGACAATGTACATTGTCTGCGGCGCATTCTTTTTATCGACGCCGGGAATCAATATAATCCTGCAAGATCATAACCGCACTGACGGCATCCACCGTCTGTTTGCGCTTTTTTCCGAATACGCCGGAATCGCTAAGCGCGCGATAGGCGCTGACTGTGGTCAATCGCTCATCCCGCAAAACCACGGGAAGGGCGCAAACCTGTTCCAGCAAGCCGGCAAAAGCGCGACAGGCATCTGCGCGGAAACCTTCGGAACCATCCATGTTTTTCGGAAGTCCCAACACAATCTGTTCGGCTTTTTTTTCCTGACAGATCGAATGAATCTTTTGTGCGAGGGAATCGGCGTTCTTTTCCGTAATGACCGTCATCGGCGATGCCAACACCTCGTTGGCGTCACAAACAGCAATCCCCGTGCGTACATCCCCATAGTCCACAGCGAGTATCACCATCAGCGATCATCCTCCGGCTCGGGCGGAGCAGCGGTGGGCGGTGGCGGCTCGGTGGGCGGGTTGGTTGGATCGGCTGCCGGAGAATCGCCGGAATCCTGCTGATCCCCGCCTTCGGTGACCTGCGCCGCTGTTGTATCCTGTGCGGGACGCTTTGTCGTTTCGGCCGCATTTTGCGTAGTTTCCTGAACCGACTCCTCTTCCTCGCCATAGGATCCGCAGTTTGTGCAGTATCCGGGGATATTATCTTCCTTATACCAGCCGACGCCGGTGGAAGCGCAGGTCGAAGAAGCCAAAAGGCCGGAACCTCTGCAATATGTGCGCCGTACTACAGAATCGCTTTGCTCGAATTCTTTTTCTTCCAACCCCTCATGAATGCGGTCAAACACTTCTTTAAAAACGCGGCCGGAGGGGGAATTACCCGCGATATTGCGCAAAGGACGGTTGCTGTCGGGGTATCCGAACCAAACCGACGCGACATAGTAAGGCGTACCGCCGCAGAACCAACTGTCGTTATTGTCCGTCGTTGTACCGGTTTTTGCGAAGGTAACCTGACCATCCACACCGAAGCGGCGGCCGGTACCGTCAGAAGCGGTAACAACTGTCTGCAAAAGCTCATTCATGACATCCGCAGCACCGGGATCAATCGCCTGTTCATAAGCGTCACGATCCGGTTCCAGGATCACTTCCCCTTCGGAATTGCGGACTTCATAATAGGAATACGGTTCATAATACTTGCCGCTGTTGCCGAAGGTCGCATAAGCTGCCGCCATTTCCAGCGTGGTGGTACCGTAGGTCATACTGCCGGTAGCAAGCGGCGCATAGGCGGCATCCGATTCGTTCACATGCCCCAAATGGAACACATCGGTCATATACTCGATCGAAGTATCGATGCCTAATTTTTCCAGAACCTGAGCGGCAACGGTATTCAAAGAAGGCGCGATGGCCTGTTGAATCGTGCGGTAGGAGTTGGGTGATCCCGGATCACCACCATAGTTATACGGCCAGATTTTTCCATCTACCCGCATAATGCCGTAGTTTTGCACCTTGGTTGAATAGGTAATCAGGTTTTCATTGATAGCCGGCGCATAAACAGAAAGCGGTTTGATAGAGGAACCGGGCTGACGCGGGGAATCCGCAGCCATGTTCAGGCAGCGGTTGCCGGGTTTGGGTCCCGCCTGACCGACAATGGCCACGACCCTGCCGCTGTAATCCATAATCGTCATGGCGGACTGTATATCCTCATCATCGGGGAAGCTGATTCGGTTATAATAAACCTCTTCCAACTGCTCCTGCACATCCAGATCCACGGCTGTATAAATGGACAGACCACCGTAATAAATCTGACGCTCAGCGACGGCATAGGTATAGTCGTATTTATTCATCAGATCCTCAATGACCATGTCAATGACCAGATCCGTATAATAGCTCTGATACTCGTTCGGCTCTTCCTCTGTCTGCTGATCCTCATCGTCACGGTCGATGGTCACCTTGTTTTCACCGACATTGAAAACCAACTCATAATCTTTGGCTTCGAGCATCTCTTCTTCGGTAATCAGACCCTGCTCATACATCATATCCAGGCACATACGCTGGCGCTCACGGTTTTTTTCAAAATTGATGATCGGATTATATTTGCGCGGCGCCTGTGTAATGGCGGCAATGCAGGCGCACTCTGCAAGATTCAGATCCTGAACCTCTTTGCCGAAATAATATTCGGACGCGGTTTCCACGCCATAGCATCCGGCATCCAGATACAGCGTATTCAAATAGGCTTCCAGAATCTGGTTTTTGCTGTAATGCCGTTCCAGATTCAGAGCCTGAATGATTTCATTAAACTTGCGGCTGAAGGTTCTGCCGTTTTCACCGGTCAGGTTTTTAATCAACTGCTGCGTAATGGTTGATCCGCCCTGGGAAAAATGATATTCCACAATAACGCCGATGGTACGGATCCAGTCCACGCCGTGATGCTTGCGAAAGCGCTTGTCCTCCAAGGCAATATACGCGTTCTGCAAATTTTCAGGTATGGTATCAAGATCCACCCAGATACGGTTTTCCTGCCCGTGCAGCCTTGTCAGCTCGGTTAAATTCCCGCCGCTGTCGTAGGCATAAACGATGGAAGTTTTGCTCTGATTGGCAGTCTGGGCGTCCAGGTCGATGATAACATCGCCGTAAACATTTTTCCCCATATAAATAAAAGTATAGCCGCCGATGATTCCGACTGTCAAAACAGCAATACAGCAAAGCGCGGAAAACACCATCAGGAACCGGCGGGTACGCTTTGAGAGGGGTTTTCTTTTTTTGCGTTCTTTTTTCGGACGCGCCTGATATCGCCGGCGAATGTCATCAAAAGTCTGACGGAACTGCCCGCCGTGCGCAGAAGAAGCATTGTGCGCATCCTGCTGCGAAAAAGTGCCCCGCGCGGGATCCGCAGATCTGACAGGAGAATGATTTTGCCGGTTTGCCTGATCTGCCGAATGACCGCCGGCAGGCGGCGCACCATCCATATTTTGTCTGACCGGACGCTGCGGTGTACGCGACGAACGCAGCGGCGCTTTTCGGTGCGCTGTGCTTCTTGCCTGCGGGGGCTGCGGGCGTACCGGTTTCGCAGTCGTTTCCGGATTTTTTGCCAGCTCATCTAAGAACTGATCGATCTGCCGGTCCTGCTCTGATTTATTGTTCTCGTTTCGATCCATATACTCTTTCCTTCCTGTCAAAGGAATCAATCAATTGCTGCCGCTGTTTCCAGCATTTTACGGTAGCTATACGCACAGGAAGCAAGTGCATTGTCGCTCCAGTCGCTGTCCTGCTCATAGACGGCATAGGGAATTCCGCAGTCGCTGCAAGTCTGATAGACGGCGGGAAAATCCATTAACCCTTTGCCGAATTCAATAAAGCGGCGCTTCTCTCCCTCAAAACAATAATCCTTCATATGAACGACCTTGATCCTTGCCTGATTGTCACGAAGGAACGCGCAGGGATCAACGCCGGCAATTTGCAGCCACGCCACATCCGGGATCAAGCCGAAAAGGGAGGGATCCGTATTTTCCAGCAGAATCTGCATGGTGGTTCTGCCGTCAGCAAGGGGGCGAAATTCAAAATCATGATTATGATACGCCAGATGGCACCCTTTTTTTGCCATTTTCTCGCCGATTTCACCGGCAAGGCGTGCAAAAGCAAGCACTTTTTCGGGGTCGTCGCGATACTCACCCGGCATGGAGCCAATACCGATGGTGTCGCACCCGATCATTCGGTGCTCTTCAATCAGAGCGTCCAAATCATTTACCATGCGGTCAAAGGGTTTATGGGTCACACACACATCAAAGCCAAATTGCTCGACCAGCTCTTTTACCTTTTCGGGCGCAATGTCGCCGATACCGGAAATCTGCACCACATCACAGCCGAAATTTTTGATATACGCAAAGGTTTTTTCGGTATCCTCTGCGGTTTGGATGAGCTGTCGAACGGTATACAATTGAATACCTTGCTTCATTTTCATGACATACGCCTCCGTTGCATCAATCAGTATAGCACATTTTTTCCTGATTTAGCAAGCTTTTGTTGATGAAAAAAAGATTACAGGATGATTAAAAATTGCAACAAAAAATGTCACTTACCGACAAATACCATCTGTATAAACCGCTTTCACGCAAAGCTCGTCATCAAGCAGCACAAAATCTGCGTCATAGCCTTTTGCGATCTTGCCCTTCCGGTCGCCGAACCCGACAACCCGCGCGGGGGTGGTGGAACACATCCGTACCGCTTCAACCAGCGGAACCCCGACAACCGCAACCAGGTTGCGGCAAATTGCCGACATGGTTGTGACAGAACCGGCAAGGCAGGAACGGTCAGCCAGCTTCATTACGCCGTCTTCATACACGACGGAAAGTCCATTCTGCTGACGATAGACTTCCCCCTCCTGCATTTCCAATGCAGCAAATTCCAATCCGTCGCTGACGCCGTATGCCAGATCGGCGCCCTTGCATTTGTAAATGATGCGAAGCAGCTCAACCGGCAAATGACGAAGGTCGCCAATGAACTGTGTGGTGTATCCATCCAGAGACAACCCGCCTTCCACCACGCCGCCAACGCGGAAATTATTGATCTTTGTGCAGGAAGAACAGGCGGAATAAATATGCGTAACATCCGAATACCCGTTTTCCAGCGCTTTGACCATCACATCATATGTTGCGGCAGAATGTGCGACGGAAGCAACGATCCCGCGTCTGGTAATCTCTCTGCCCAGCGCCACGCCGCCTTCGATTTCCGGTGCAGCTCCCATCAAACGGATGTTTCGGGAATGATCCAGAAGCACCGCCGGATCTTTTTTTGCCGGCGTTAAAATATCATCCGGCGACTGCGCGCCTTTGAATTGCAGAGAGATATACGGTCCCTCCAAATGGATGCCGAGAATGTGCGCCTCTTTGCTCTTTTCCATCGCCGCGTCGATTGCATCCATTGCACCGTGCAGGTTCTCGATCGTTGACGCCAGCGTCGTCGGAACAATGGAAGTTGTTCCATGCGCCAGATGCGCCTTAGCCATTTTCACAATATCATCCGGATCATGGCTCATGGCGGAATATCCGCCGCCGCCATGGACATGAACATCGACAAACCCCGGAGTCAGATACGCTCCGCAGCAGTCGATCACGGGGATGCCCTCGTCTGCCCGTTCTGCGACATCAACAATTTTACCGTTATCAACCAAAACCACACCGTTTCGGATTTTATCTGATAAAACAACTTTGGCATTGATAAACGCCTGCATGAAAAAAACTCCTTTCAAAGAATGACCGGCACCGACAGCCCGATCTGCTTTTCAAAATCACGGGTAAATTCATACATTTGCTGAATCTCCTTGCGGCGGCTGGCGGTAAGTTCCGCATCGCTGCGGCTTCTTGTGTGGGTCGTAATTGCAAGCCCGTCCAGCGACAAATAGTATTTCGCATTGACCGGATACACCTGACACTCCGCCATCGAAGCGAAGCCGGCAAAATTTTGCAACAGCGCCGCCCGCTGCGGATCGGTCTTTCGACAGGCCAGCATCTGCACATAAATTTCCGGATGGAAATTGGCCATAACCCCCGAAAACCCCGCACAGCCCATCGCAACACTGTCCAGAACCGTCGCGCAATTCGCATTAAATATTTTGATACCGCTTCCCTTTGTCACAGCAAGACGGCGGCGAATTCGATCCAGATCACAGCAGGTGTCTTTGATAAAACAGAATCTGCCGCTCTTTGCCATTTCCGAAAGAACACGCTCGCTCAAGAGCCGTTTATAAGGATAGGGACATTCATACACACCCAAAGGGATTTCCGGAAGCTCGCGCAAAAAATCTTCCATATGCGAAAGATACACATCGTCGCTTTCGTTCTCTTTTGCCAACCGATTGGATATCAGCACATAAGCGTCGATCCCTGTATCGATCAGACGCTTTGCCTGCTCGATTTGCTCTGCCGGATCATCGGCGGTGTGACCGGAAGCGACCACCGTCACATCCTTTGGCTTATGCGCCATCACAAAGCGCAAGATTTCCAGCCGTTCTTCAAAAGACAGAAAGAAGATCTCACTGGATTGGCAAATCGCAAACAGTCCGCGAACGCCCCGTTCATAATACCATGCAATCAATTGCTCCAACGCGCGGTAATCCACGCGGTTATCTTCCGTGAAAGGGGTCAGCATGGTGGGATAGACCCCGTCCGGAATGGACATGTTCATAAAAGCGCCTCCTTAATAACGGATCTTGATGGTTTTGATTTCAAACGGCCGGAAAGTCAGTCGATCTATTTCTTCCATACCATCCGACTGCGGTTGTTCCAGCATATCGGTAACGATTCCTTCTTTCACCAGCGGCGATAAGGTACAGGCGGTATGCGTGTATGTTCCCTCTGCTTCATACAGACGGGCAATAAAAGCATTTTCCGCATCCTCACAGGGTTTGATGGTTTCGACAAGAATGTTGTCTGCCTCGCAAACAATCGGCGGCTGCACTTCATACCGGCCTTCGCTTATCAACAGAGGCGTATTCAGGCTGTAAGCCGGTTGAATAACAGCTTTGGCAGAAAAACCGCCGGAATGCGGCAGGAACGAATAAACGCACCGGTGCACCCCTTTGTCACCGAGGTGATCCGGTCTGACACCGCCCTTATGCAGAGACAGCGCCATACGCGAGCCGTTGAGCAGCATACCATATTTGCAGTCGTTCAGAATGGCGACGCCGAAACGGCTTTCCGAAAGATCCGTATATTTGTGGTTCAAAACCTCAAATTTCGCCTGTTCCAGGGATGTGTTGCGGGTCGTCGGGCGTTTAACATAGCCGAACTGGATTTCCTGCCGGGCGAAATCCTCTCGGATCGTCGTATCAAAACAGGCTTTGAGCAAACGGTGTTCTTCCTGCCAGTCCATTTTGGTATCGAAACGCACCTCAGGTGAATCTGCAAAAAAGATTACATCCTGCGTTAAGGTACTTTTTTCAGAAAGGCGATACGCGTTCCGTAAAATATAAGCACAGGCGCCGGAGGACACAACCTCCGAGGAAAGCAAAACGGCCTGCGGTTTCAGTTTTCCCTCTATATCGGCGTCAATATCCCAGTTGTCCCATGAACAGGGCACATCCTCCGCCATCAGGAAGGTATTGAGCGCATACCCTTCCCCGCGCAGTTCTCTGTCGGCTATGATATCCACAAACGAAGAAAACGCGCCTGATTCATCCATGGTGACCCGCGCAAAAGGCGTTGTCAGGGTGCTGCCGCTGCGAACCGCGAAGGGCGTGCTGACAACTTCACCTTTTTCCCATTGTAGCGTCACGGAAGAAAAAGCAGGAACTGTCAAACCGCAAAGGATCAACATCGTTTCGCCGTCCAGATTGGTATAAACCTGCTGACGATATCCGCCCTGAATATGCCAGCCCTGCCGATACGGCAGAAAAACCGGATCGCTCCTGTCAAAAGAAAGGGTATTGATCAGCGTAATGCCCTCGCCTTTTCCCGCCGACGCCTCGGCAATCAGCCTGTTCGCGTCAGAAAGCAGTTTCGTTGTCGCCGCCCGGCTTTCTTCGTGGGCACGATGAATACAGGTACCCGGAAGGATATCGTGAAACTGATTGAGCAAAAGGGTTTCGACCAGCGGATCAATCGCCTCATGCCGGGCAGGCTGTCCCGCTCGAAGCGCGTTGCTTACCGTCAGGAATTCCAGATTATGAATGGCAATTTCACTTTTGCGGTTGTTGCGTTTGATGGTATGCTGGTTGGTCAGTGTGCCGCGGTGCAGTTCCAAATACAATTCTCCGCGGTAGACATTGGGATTTTTCACCGTGCTTTCCAGCTGCTGCATAAACGCACTGGCGCTCATGTGCCGGCTTTTGCCTAGCCCTTCCAAATCGCCGCAGCGGCGCGCGCTTTCAAGCATTTCATAAGTCGGTCCGCCGCCGCCGTCACCAAAGCCATACGCCATATATTTCATATTGGTGACTTCCGGCTGTGCAATTTCTCCGAAACGCTCATACATATCCTGCACATCCGGGAACTGATGGGTGGTATTGAAATGAGTGAACACCCGACTGCCGTCAATGCCTTCCCATATAAAAGAGTCATAGGGGAACCGGTTGGTGTCGTTCCAGCCGATTTTTGTCGTCATGAAATACGAACAGCCGCAGCCGCGCATGATCTGCGGAATTGAGGCGGAATAGCCAAAGGTGTCCGGCAGCCAAAAGACATCGGAGGTATAATCAAAATATTTTTGCGTAAAGCGCTGTCCCCACAAAAACTGACGGATCATGGATTCGCCGGATGTGATATTGCAGTCACACTCGACCCATACGCCGCCGTTTGGCTCATAACGCCCTTCTTTTACCTTTTGCCGGATCCGTTCAAACAACCCCGGGTAATACTTCTGCATAAAATGACTATGGCAGGACGAGCTTTGCAAAAAACGGTATTCCGGATACTGATCCATCAGGTTCAGCGCATTGGAGTAGGTACGGGCGCATTTTTTGACGGTTTCCCCAACATGCCACAGCCATGCCGTATCCATATGGCTGTGTCCGGTCAAACCGGCAAACGGCGCGCTGTCAGAACAGGCAGACGAGAGGAACTGTTTGAGCAGCGGCTGACACTCCCGCAAAGCGTCAAAAAACGCGTCACCCTCAGCGTTCTCAGCGTCATACAGGATCCGATTATGGATCTGATACAGCGCCGCAACAGCCTGACCGCGCCGGAAATCATCCTCAGGAAGAACCTGTGCGAGCTGGCGCACCGTGCGAAGATCAAAATAGAATTCCTGATACGCTTCGTTTTTTACACAGATATCCGCGCCGCCGTAAGTGTAGGTAAAATCCGTTTTGCCGGGTTTGGAAAACGGATGATTTCCCGGATCAAAATGTCCGCAGTATAATTCCAGCGTCAGCTCGATTTCTTCCCCTGCCGCTGCGCTTTCCGCAAAGCGATCGCAATAATGATTGCCGTGCTCGGTATACTGAACCTGATGCTTGTTCGCAAAGGTGCCGAACGGCTCGCCGTTAACAAAAAGCATTCCCTCATAACAGCCGATATGCGGCATAAGAAACAGCCGTTTGCCCTGAAGAGCGTCGGTGACGCGGTAAGTTGTCCGGAACCAGCCGTACATTCCTTCTCCGCCCCATTTTTCACCCCGGGCAATCGCGCGGTAGCCGTCATTCGGCGCTGTTGTCAGCCAATCCGCTGTTTGCAAAAACGCAAAATCAACGGTATCGACCGGTGTAAAAATGCGTTCGTAAAGCGTGTTTTCCAATCGTTCAATTTTTCCGATCATTTTTCGGATCTGTGGTTGATTGAGCATACGCGCCCCCCTCAATAGTTTGATGCAAAATAACTATAGCAAAAATGTCCGTTCAATGCAAGAAAAAGCAGAAAAAATCATTGCTTTTGCCCGCACAATCCATTATAATAAAAAAAAGCGCGATCGCGAGGGGTTTTATTATGACAGCGTTATTTACTCAAATCTGGTCCTTTATTTGTGCCATTGCCGTTTTTCTTACCAGCCTTCTGGCGCCCAGCGGCCTGCATAAGGGCAGTGAAAACCTGCCCCTGGTCAGCACAAAACAGCTTGTGATGATCGATGCCTTTGCGGGCGGCGGTCAGGGTATTACCAATGACGGCGTATATTATTACACTTCCGGCTCTCTGGCGGCCATCCAATTGTCGGCGCTGGCAAAACTGGATATGGAAACCGGAGAAATAATCGAAAAGAAACTTGATGTCATTCCCGCCGAATTTAAGGCGATGGATTATGACCATATCGGCGACATCAGTTATGCCGAAGTCGATGGCGAAAAGCTGCTGTACTGCTCACTGGAAAATCTGGACGACAATGCTGACCATGTGGTGCTTCTCTTTGACACCGATCTCAATTACACCGGCCGCTATGCTTATATGCGCGGCTATGTAATAACCGATGAACTGGGCGGCAATCTTCCCGCCGACCAGCGCCCCGACGCAGGACAGTTCCTGTGCGATGGGCTGCCGTGGTGCGCCGCCGACGATGAAAACGGTAAATTATACTGTTCTCGCTACAAGGGCGCAGACCGGCTGTATGTCTATGATCTGAAAACGCTGGATTTCCTGTATGAACTGCCGATTACCGGCATCGATCAAATTGACCGCATTCAGGGCGCAGAAGTTTATAACGGCGCGCTGTATCTGAATATCGACCACGAAACAAAAGAAGGCGCGAAAGACCGTATCATCGGGAAAATTGATCTTACGACAGGCGCCTATGAAACCGCCTATGTCCGTCCGATCACCGGTATGATCGATTGGGAAGCGGAAGGTCTGACCATTTTTGAAAAAGACGGAAAAACCTATCTGACCACCACCGATTACGACCATACCGTCGCGACCTACATCCACACCTATGAAATGGCCTGACAGCCATTTTTTGGAATGAAGTAAACAGCAAAAAGGCTCTGTCCCTCCGGGATGGAGTCTTTTAATGAAAATGCAACGGAGGAAATTATGAGAGCCATTGTATCAGTTGTCGGAAAAGACCGAAAGGGAATTATCGCCGAAGTCTGCTCCCTGTTAGCGGAAAACGGCATTAACATTCTGGATATCAGCCAAACGGTCATGCAGGATTTTTTCACCATGATTATGCTGATTGATACCGATGGATGCGACATCCCCTTTGCCGATCTGGGCGATCGTTTGACCGAAAAAGGCGAAGAGCTTGCGCTTAAGATCCGCATTCAGCGAGAAGATATTTTCAACGCGATGCATCGCGTGTAACATAAGTGGAGGACTGAAAGTACGCATGATCAACCGTTCGGATATACTCAGCACCATCGATATGATCGATAATCAGCATCTGGACATCCGCACCGTCACCATGGGCATTTCCCTGATGGACTGTGCAGATACCGATATCCATCGCTGTGCTGATAAGATTTATGAAAAAATCACCAAAAAAGCGGAACACCTTGTACAAACCGGCTGTGCGATTGAAAAGGAATTCGGGATTCCCATTGTCAACAAGCGCATATCCGTGACGCCGATCGCTCTGGTTGCCGCTGCCTGCAACACCGCTGATTATACGCCTGTTGCGCTGGCTTTGGATCGAGCTGCAAAAACCTGCGGGGTAAACTTTATCGGCGGATTTTCCGCCCTTGTGCAAAAAGGCTTTACGGAAAGCGACCACCATCTGATCCAATCGATACCGGAAGCGCTTGCCGCTACGGACTTTCTGTGTTCCAGTGTCAATGTCGCATCTACGCGGGCGGGCATCAACATGGATGCCGTTCGCCTGATGGGTGAAACAGTGAAAAAAACCGCCGAACTGACAAAAGAAAGCGGCGGCATGGGTTGTGCAAAGCTCGTGGTCTTCGCCAATGCTGTTGAGGACAATCCCTTTATGGCTGGCGCATTTCACGGCGTCGGCGAACCGGAATGCGTAATCAATGTCGGCGTCAGCGGTCCCGGTGTGGTTTACCATGCGCTGCAAAGCTGCAAGGGAAAGCCCTTTGATACCGTTGCCGAAACGATCAAAAAAACGGCCTTCAAAATCACCCGTATGGGGCAGCTGGTCGCCCAGGAGGCATCCAAGCGGCTGCAAGTGCCCTTTGGCATCGTTGACTTGTCACTGGCGCCGACCCCGGCGGTTGGTGACAGCGTTGCAAGAATTTTAGAGGAAATGGGACTGGAAGTCTGCGGTACCCACGGAACCACGGCAGCGTTGGCGCTTTTGAACGACGCAGTAAAAAAAGGCGGCGTTATGGCAAGTAACCATGTGGGCGGATTGTCCGGCGCATTTATTCCGGTCAGTGAAGACGAAGGCATGATTGCCGCCGCCAAATCCGGCGCGCTGCATCTGGACAAACTGGAAGCGATGACCTGCGTTTGCTCGGTCGGTCTGGACATGATCGCCATTCCCGGCGATACCCCCGCTTCCACGATCTCAGCCATTATTGCTGATGAAGCTGCCATCGGCGTTACCAATAACAAGACAACAGCGGTGCGTGTCATTCCCGCACCGGGTAAAAAAATCGGCGATGAAATTGAATTCGGCGGTCTTTTAGGCTCGGCACCGGTCATGCCGGTACATCCCTTCTCCTCCGAAACCTTTATCGCCCGCGGCGGCAGAATTCCTGCGCCGCTGAACAGTCTGAAAAACTGACAAAACCGATTCCCATAAAAAAAAGCTGTCGCCGAAACGAGCACCCTTGATAAAGAGGGTGCTCGCAGGGCTTCAATGATTACAGCATAGTTTAGGCTATGCTGTTTTTTCTTTTAAGTACTTTTGTTTAAAGTTATGTTCCCATTCTTCAGCAGTTGGCTCCGTGATTATGCCTACACCGTTGTAATAAATATCAACTTGCTGATGCCGATTGTTATTTATCTTTTTAGGCGCTGATACAACAATCTTTTCAATAAATTCGTGAACAAGCTCAGATGTCAGTTCATAATGTTCGTATTCCTAATATTTTATTAAGTGACACGCCACATTTTAAGAGTTCATTTATTAAAAATTCATTACTGTATGTATTTCTTTTTCCAAACATGTTTTCGACACCATCAAATTCAACATCAAGTAGGTCTAATGCTGATTTTGGATTATTCTTTAACACTGCTTCCGATCTTATTCTGCCATAAAGATTATGCTTAACAATAGACAATGTTCCGCCAGGCTTAAGTATTCTGGAAAACTCATATAAAAGCTCTCTTCTATTTTCGATATACTCTAATACATTATAACAACATATAACATCAAAAGCATTATCATCAATTTCACTGAGAGCATCAGAGCCTTTTCGAATCAGCGTATACTCATTATTTTTTAATCTAAATTTTATCATTTCGTCATTAGGTTCTATTGCAGTAACATGGTGGTATTTTGCATAATGATTAGTTGTTACGCAAAACCCAGCACCGAAATCCAAAACATCCAAAGAATTATCATTTGAAATATTCAATGGTTTTATCTTTCAATCTTTCTTCAATTATGCAACCAGTATAAGTACCCATATCATTCTCCTATATATTCAGTTTTGCTATATGACTGATTTTCAATATCAAAATGTTCGTTATATTGTTTGTCGTCAGTATAAATTCAACGATAAATGTTTTTAGGAACAATCTCGTATAATATTCTATTTTTCAACATTGTGTATTTCTAAAATGCTTTCGGAAAGGCTTTTTCAAAACATCTGCAAAATTCAATGTTGTCTTTTGGGTAGACAATTTGTCTAGCTATATCCTCAATTTGAACATTATCAGTACACAAAGCAACATTAGTATTAAACTCTATATCTTTACACTTTCTAAAGTTTTTATCTGTTTGAAAATAAAATTTTCCATCAAAACATATTACATTCATCATTCGTGAATGTATAATTCTATATCGTTCCGTTGACAGTACCATGCCATGCTGTTATAGTCGCCAAAACAATTATAAAAATTGTTTATCTCAGTACTAAACATCTATTCCTCCGCACTAAATTAAATAAGCGTTGGGTTTTCTGTATTTTGTTCCCCAAACTTCGCTATTTCTGTAAATTCGTAATTCGTCTAAATCTATTTCTGCAATACCGATTTGTTCGTTATTATCTAATTCCAAAACTTTCATATCTCTGTACTTACCGTTTTTGGTGTAAGCAATTCCGTCGAAAATAATAGAATGTCCGTTATCATCAGCGTAGTTAGCCATAGCGATAGCAGTCATATTTTCAAAAGCTCTGCTTCTCAGTTGAGATCTTCTGTTCTCATCAATAGGGCAACTGTTCGGCACTAAAATAAGTTCTGCGCCTTTTAGTGCAAGAGTTCTTGCACTTTCGGGAAATTCTCTGTCAAAGCAAATCATCACACCTGTTTTTACAATTCCTCTTTGTGTTTGCAAATCGCTTACAAAGAAACCATCACCTGACTGACAATGTTTTTCCATAGAAAAATCACAAGTGTGGACCTTTGAATAATTTTGTACTATATTTCCATTAATATCAATTAAAGCGGAAGAATTAAAAGGCCTGTCTTTTCCTTTTTTCAAATATGTAATAAGTATTGCCATTTCAAGTTCTTTAGCACATTTGCAAAATTCATTTATATACTGCGATTCGTTATCAATGGCTAAGAACTTCCAATGTTCAATTTCTTTTTCGTGTCCCTTTTCATCAGGATAATCCCAAGCATTTTCAAACGGTGGCATATAACCGACATTCCACATTTCAGGGAACACAACTATGTCAGCACCCATTTCTTTTGCTGTTTTACAATATCCTAAGCCTTTTAATAATGTGTCATTTACACTATTCTGTATTTTATTTGCTTGCACTAATGCTATTTTAATTTTATTCATCGCAATACTCTTTTCATATTTCATTTCTATAACTTTAGCACCATTATCTTTAACATATTGTCTTACATCTTTAAATCCAATCTTATGATAACAGTTTATTGCTCTTTGATTGTTCGCTCTAACATTGAGGTACAGTTCATCTACATTTTTATTTTCAATAGCAAGCTTAATGGCTTTAGTACCTATACCTTTTCCCCTGTATTGTTTATCTGCAATAAAAATACCGAGAAATGCCTTACTTTCAGAATTTATTTCAATCCAAAGGCTTCCGATTATTTTGCAATCACAGCAAATATATTTCCAACAAACCAAATCAGCACTATCATAGGGCAATATTCTTGACTGATACTGAAATAAATCATCTTTATACTCATCAAACAAATTATACTGAAACAGATTAACATTTTTTTCAATGTCAATAAGTGTATCATCATTATTACATTGAAAACTGTAAAGTGATTTGTGATTAATTAACTGTTTGATTATACTCCATCCTATACTGCTACTCTTTGCATTTTCGGGAATAGGTAAAAATCCAAAATCAAGATATATTTTCACAGCTAACCAAGTCGTTGTTTGTGTAGGAATTTTTGCAAGAGCATATCCCATTGACTTCATAAGAGATAAAACATAAGAAATCAGTGGTTTTGACAAGCCCTTTCCCTGATATTCTCTTTTTACAGCTACCCAATGCAACCATGCAGAACCTGAATTATCCTTACCGGTAATATCGTAAAATGCAGTTGCTGTGGCAACTTTTTCACCAAAATCATTCACTATAAAAACCATTCTTGTTTGCAATTCGTCTTCTTTGTTGGAGTAATATTTATTCCAAGAATCAATACCCTGCTCAAACGAGTCAAATTCTTTTGCACTTTTTTCAATTTTTATCCAATTATCTCTGTCTCCATTTTTATAAAATTCAAAATGAAATCCTTTAGGCAGAAAGAATTCAGGAATTGAATCTAAATCTCTTTCAAGCAGAAGTTCATAATATGGTATTCTCTTATCATGGTTGTCAAAACAGTTTACAGTTGTATGTTTTTTTGACATAATTAAACTCCATAAGTTTTCTTGATCTGCTTATAGTAAGCTTTTTCATTAACGAAATCAGGAAACGTCTATCAATGATGGATTTTGCATGTTCATAAAAAAGCCTTCACACAAATTTAATCCTTTTATAAAGTTAGTCATATTGTTTTCTACAGACAGTTTTTATATTTTCTTAAATAACTTTGCAGACCAAAAGTTCATGTCCATTTTTTCAATATAAAAATGTAGAATGCTTTTATAATTTTTAGTAGCAGTGGAAAGAGTAATATAATCAACTTTTTGTTTATAGTAATTCTCGATATATTCAAAGAGTGCCTGTCCTATGCCTTTTGAACGATATTCCGCTTTTACATATATCTCATCTATTTCAAAACATTTTGTGCCTTTGCCAATCGGCACAATCATTTCTTCAATTACTAAACACTTGCCGAACAAGTACCCGATAATTTTATCGCCAAAACACGCAATAAACAAATCTTTATCAATTAAATCATTCTTGTCGTTTGCACAATATCCATATGTTAAATCTTCTCTTTCCCAATCTTGAGACAGCTTAATAACTGCTTTAATATTACTGTTGTTAAATTCACACTTCTTAATTTCAAGTCTCATTAGCATTCTCCATTGCTTGATCTACTCTATTTATAAATTCAACATCAATACAGTTCAATTTATATATTTTAACAATATAAGATTTTGTCACAAGTTTCATAATCTTCACTCAAATAATTCGATTAGGGCACCCTCTTTATCAAGGGTGCCCTAATCGACGACAGCTTTTTTATTGCTTCAATCAGAAGAGTCTCTTCAGCAGTCCGGAGAAACCAGCGCCGTGACGAGCTTCGTCCTTTGCCATCTCATGAACGGTGTCATGGATCGCATCATAGCCGAGCTCTTTGGCTCTCTTCGCAAGCTGGAATTTACCGTCGCAGGCACCTGCTTCGGCTTCCGCACGCATTTCCAGATTCTTTTTGGTGGAATCGGTCACCACTTCGCCGAGAAGTTCGGCAAATTTCGCAGCGTGTTCAGCTTCTTCAAAGGCATATCTCTTGAACGCTTCCGCGACCTCAGGATATCCTTCACGCTCAGCTACACGGCTCATGGCAAGATACATACCGACTTCAGAGCACTCGCCGTTGAAGTTTGCGACAAGGCCTTCATACACATCAGCTTCGATTTTATCTTTGGCGCCTTCACCGACAACATGAACCGTTGCATAAGAAGCACCGGCCTTTACCTCGGTGAATTTGGAACCGGGAACACCACACTGGGGGCATTTCTCGGGGGGCGTATCGCCTTCATAAACATACCCGCAAACCGGGCAAACCCATTTTTTCATAGAGATGACCTCCTAATGATTCTTAATATCATTTGATATCAGTTATGAGTATACTACCCATTTTTTCTTTTGTCAAGAGCGGCGAAAAATTTAACAATCCATCCATATTCCAACAGAATTTGACAGAGCTGCGGCATCTTTACCGGCAAAACGGGGATCCTCGCAGCGGTAAAATTTTCAACGGATAAATAGCGGCTGCACCTCCCCAGCCATGCGGCAAGACGCGGTTACTGCTCGGGAAACAACCGCTCTCTGACAAAAAAACAGGCGGGATTTCTCCCGCCTGCGGTTTTGCATTTATTTATTTTACCATTTTGGCAATCTCGTCTGCAAAGTTTTCTTCTTTCTTTTGCAGGCCTTCGCCTTTGGCATAACGGATGAAACCGGTTACTTTGATATCAGCGCCGAGTTTTTTGGCGACAGAAGCAACATAACCCTTTACATCCATATCGCCGTCTTTAACATACTGCTGATCCAGGAGGCAGACTTCTTTATAGAACTTACCGATTTTGCCGGTAACGATTTTCTCCAGAACGGCTTCCGGTTTATTCGCCATTTTGGGATCTTCCTTCATCTGCGCAACCATAATGCCTTTTTCATGTGCCAGCACATCGGCGGGAACAGCAGCGGGATCAAGATACTGCGGGCTCATGGCAGCCACCTGCATGGCAACATCCTTACCCATTTCCTTAAATTCAGCAGTAGCAGCTGTGGCGGCATCGGTATCAAAAGTAACGATAACGCCCACGGAACCACCGCCGTGAACATAAGTCGCAGCGGGACCCTCTACGCGCTCGAAACGACGGATTTTCATGTTTTCACCGATTGCAAGAACGGCCTCCTGGAAGGCAGCGGCAACGGTTTCGTTTTTGCCGGACATCTGCATATTCTGCAACTCTTCAACGGAAGCCGGGTTTTGTTCAGCAACCGTTTTTGCAACGCCGAGTACCAGCGCGCGGAAAGTGTCGTTTTTGGCAACAAAGTCGGTTTCGGAATTGACCTCAACAACAACACTGACATTTTTTTCTTCATCGGTATAAGTCAGAACAACGCCTTCAGCAGCAATTCTGCCGGACTTTTTCGCCTGAGCAGCCAAGCCCTTTTCGCGCAGAAAATCAATGGCCTTATCCATATCGCCATCGGCTTCGGTCAGCGCTTTTTTACAATCCATCATGCCTGCATTTGTTTTTTCTCTCAGTGCAGCAACATCTTTTGCGGTAAACGATGCCATAAAAGTACATCCTCCTGTTTTTAGAAAAAATATGATTTGTCGGAAAATCAGCCCGCACGAAAGGGCACGGGCTGGGAAATCACTTATTCAGCGGCTTTCTCGGCTTCTTCAGCAGCCGGAGCTTCAGGCGCGTTCTGCTCGCCCTGACGGCCTTCAATGACGCCGTCGGCGATGGCGCCGGCGATCAGGCGAACGGCACGAATCGCGTCGTCGTTGCCGGGGATAACATAATCGATCTCATCGGGATCGCAGTTGGTGTCAACGATAGCAATAATCGGAATACCGAGTTTTTTTGCTTCCTGTACGGCGTTTTTCTCCTTGCGGGGATCGACGACAAACATGGCGCCGGGCATTCTCTTCATAGAAGTGATGCCGCCGAGGAATTTTTCAAGTTTCTCGATTTCCAATTGCAGCTTAGCTGCTTCTTTTTTGGTGAGCATATCAAAGGTGCCATCTTCCTGCATAGCATGAAGCTGAGCAAGTCTTTTAATACGCAGTTTAATGGTGGTGAAGTTGGTCAGCATACCGCCGAGCCAGCGGGCGTTTACATAAGGCATACCGCAGCGGGTTGCTTCCTCTTTAATGGAATCCTGCGCCTGCTTTTTGGTGCCGACAAAAAGGATATCTTTTCCTTCAGCGGCGACTTCGCGAACGAACATATACGCTTCGTCGAACTTTTTAACGGTTTTCTGCAAATCAATGATGTAGATACCGTTTCTTTCCGTGAAGATATACGGAGCCATTTTGGGGTTCCATCTTCTGGTTTGATGTCCGAAATGGACGCCTGCTTCAAGCAGTTGTTTCATGGAAATGACTGACATAAATTTTCCTCCTTTTGATAACCGCTGCGAACATCCTCACCCTGCCGGGCGCAAAGCGCAGGGCGGCAAGACTCCGTTCGCATGAGATTTTCCTATAGATTATATCACGCCCTGTTTAAAAAATCAAGTATCATTTTTTTGTCAGCTGCCCGTTTTAAAGAAAAAGCAGCAATCGTCATATTTTACAAAAAAATTTAAAATTTTATCATAATTTTGCAAAAACTGTTGTTTTTTGTTATACTATATAAAAACAGCGCGGCAAACCGCCTTTTTTCCAAAAAAGCCCCTGCTGCTTAGCAATAACCGGTTTGACGCGCTCACCACATCGAGAGGAGAGGGCACAATGAAATATGTTTTACTGACCGGCGGAGCCGGCGGGTTAGGCGAGATTTGCGCCAGGGCGCTGGCGGCAAACGGTTTTATGGTCTTTGCGGCGGACATTAACGAGGAAGCACTTGCCGAAATCGGCAAAACCGAAAACATCATTCCGCTGAAAGTGGATATTACCGATCAGGCCAGCATTGACGAAGCGAAAAGAATGGTTAAAGAGCATACCGATACCCTGCATGCCGTAATCAATTTCGCCGGAATACATACCCTTTGTTCGATGATTGAAGGCGCCTGTTCCGAGACGATCGAAAGGATGCTACGCGTCAATGTAATGGGCATGGTTCGCATCAACCGCACCTTTATTGATCTGGTCATGGCAGGCGGCGGCAGGATCATCAATTGCAGCTCAGAATGCGGCTATCTCAAGCCACAGCCCTTTAACGGCCCCTATACCATGACAAAATACGCGGTGGAAGCCTATAATGACAGCCTGCGGCGGGAATTGATGTTTTTAGGCGTACCGGTCATTAAAATTCAGCCCGGGTCTTTTAAAACCAATATGCACAAATCCGCTGCATCCGGCTTTGAAAAGATCGCGGAAAACACACAACACTACAGCAAAATTCTGACGACGATGAAACCGATGATGGATTTTGAGTTCAAGATGGCGAACGATCCGAAATACATTGTCGATGCTGTCCTGAAAGCCGTGGAAAAAGAACATCCGCACATGCGTTACCGGGTGAAAAACAGCAAGCTGCTGCGCTCGCTGGAACTGATTCCCGATCCGGTTCTGGATCTGGCGTATCGCTTGATCATGCACTGATTGCTTTCCTCTGTTTACAGGGGGGCTGCCGCAAAGCGGCAGCCCCCCCTTTTTAGATTTTCTGTTTTTCAGTCTTTATTATGCCCTTTGACCACACCGTATTCGGTCGGCTGAAGAATTTTTCCCACTCGCGGAACCAGAACTTTGATCCACCATTCAAAATACTTGCCTTTCAGAATGGATTTCAGCTTCTCTCCGGTGGCTTTGGTACGCTCCTCCATATCCGGGACCGTGCGCGGCTGCATGGTCAGGGTATTTCCCCGGAAGGTAAAAATAAACCGGCGGGTAATCGTTGCCGGAATGGGCTTGATCCAAACCTCAAGCGTCCGGTCATCTGTCCAGAAAGCAAAGCCCGAACAGTCAAAATCCAGCTCTCCGATCCGGACGCGGCTAACGGCAGTCTGCCCGTTCAGTGGAAGCACCATCCGATTGCCTGGATTTCTTTTTTCATCCCAGGTCATTACAACATCATTGTCACGGAAGCGGAAACAAAGATTGGTCATATCCCCGCCTTTATCACGGGAAAAGAAAGTGACCTGCATCGGAAAAACGCTGATCGGATACCCGCAGGCATCCACAAAACGAGGTTTGTTCAGCGCATACAGCTTCCCGCTGATTTTTGCTTCAAGCGGGCTGCGGGGAGATTGCTTCGCCGTAATGGAAGGCGGCAAAACAAGGGTTACCGGTTCCGCACCTTCCTGTGGTTCAATGAAGAGCTGTCCGGTATGCGCCCAGAGCGTGTCCAGCGTGCTTTGCAAATTCGGATTGGAACCGGTCATCACAATGCAGGCATCCTCGTCGGCAAAAGAAACAGCATACTGGGAATACATTCCCTCGCACCGGAAGGTATGTGGGTGTCCGGCACACTGCCAGAATCCCAGACCGTACCCTGCCGCGCTGTCAGCATCCGACTGGGAGACGGAAGAATCGGTTAAACAGGAAGTCGCTTCACGAATATAATCCGCTGGCAGGATCTGTTTGTCAAAAAGCACGCCGCCGTTATGACAGCAAAGGATAAACTTTGCAATGTCTTCCGTCTTTAAAAGCAGCCCCCATCCGCCGGCCTCGGTGTCGTCGGAACGGGTTTCCCAAACCGGCACATCCATTCCCAGCGGCTCATACAGCCGGGGCGTCAGATATTCGGTGACAGACATACCGGCAAGGCGGCGAATCGCCGCCGCAGCAGCAGAATAATTTTCGTTGACATAACGGAAACTCGTACCCGGTTCAAAATCCCACTTCGCCTTAACAAAGGTGCGAAGCCAGTTTTTTCCGCCGCGGTGTGTACGCTTGCCGGAAGTCATGCTCATTAAATGATAAATCGTCAGCTTTTCCAAATATGGATCCGGTTTTTCCGGCCGCAGTTCGGGAAAGACATCCAGAAACTTTGTTTCTTTGGTCAACAGCCCTTCCTGCAAAGCGAAGCC
This sequence comes from uncultured Clostridia bacterium, assembly GCA_944380845.1. Classification (GTDB taxonomy): domain Bacteria; phylum Bacillota; class Clostridia; order Oscillospirales; family Acutalibacteraceae; genus RGIG2774. The sequence goes on from CALWIU010000026.1 coordinate 54,888, forward strand.
GTATGCCGCCGACAAAAAGCTCTTGCTGATGGAAAAGACCATATGAACGCTTTCGCGATGAAAAGGAGCGCGGTACACTTCACACGAGACCTTCCCGTGCCGGATAACCAAAAGACTGTGTAAATCCATTCCGTTCGCAATCAGGTCTTCCGCCAATGCCTGCACTGCGGCAGGGTCGATCCCGACCTGCTGCGCTGTTTTTGCCCGCTCTAAAAATGTTTCCATACCTCAAGTCCTTCCCTGATAACGATAAGCAAACGGCGCCGACAGCACCTGCCGGCGTCCGTTCGAGAATATTGATTACTGTTCCACAGGAGCGTTGAATTCATCAAAGTCGTGAATGTGCGCCGCTTCTGTTTCAGAATACATATCCATACTTCTGGCTTTTCCTTTTACGAAACCGTGCTCTTCCATCATGGCATCGGCAACTGGCTTCCATGATTTTGCCAAATCAATCGTCTTGCCGACCAAATGCTCTACGCTTTCCGGGCTGATCAAATCCGTGGATTTGGCGCCTGTTTCATGAACCATCTTAACAATGGCGCCGGGATTGTCGCGGATCGGACACGGACGAAGCATATTGTCACTGAACGGCTGACGGGCGCGATACGCCATAAACATGGGGCTGCGCAGCACATCGATCAGGTGTGTATCCGGATCTTTGATATTCACGGTGGAATAATGGCAGAATACGCACGGCTCGCAGTCGCCATTGGAATTGATGTGGAAATACTGCTTGCCGCCGGCGATACAACCGCCAACATACTCGCCGTCATTGAAGAAATCAATGGTAAAGAGGGGCTTACGCTCTCTATGACGCCATTTACGGATCTGATCGTACATGAGTTTACGCTGCTCAGGCGTAGCAAGGATTTCAGGACCGGCGCTGTTGCCGATGGGCATATAGCTGAAATACCAGGCAAAACGGCATCCCAGGTCAACCAGGAAATCAGCGTATTCATCAGAAGCAATGACTTCGGCATTCAGTTTGGTATAGCAGAGAGAAGCACCAAAAATCACATTCCGGGCTTTCAGGCGTTTGATCGCTGCCGTAACCGCCTGATAAGTGCCCTTGCCGCGGCGGGCGTCGGTGGTTTCTTCGTTGCCCTCGATGGAGAAAATCAACAGCATATTGCCAACACGCCGTACTTCATCCGCAAAAGCATCGTCGCAAAGCGTACCGTTGGTGAAGGTCAGGAACAGGCAATCCGGATTTTCATCACAAATGCGAATCAAATCTTTTTTACGCATCAGCGGTTCGCCGCCGGTGAACAGATACACATAGGTGCCCAGCGCCTTGCCCTCGGAAATGATCTTGTTCAAATCGTCATTGGACAGCTGCGACTGGTGGCCGTATTCCGCAGCCCAGCAACCGGTGCATTTCAGATTGCAGGCCGCAGTGGGATCGATCAAAATCGCCCAGGGAACATTGCACTGATATTTTTCGATTGCGGCTTTTCTTGTCTCATAGCTGTTAAAACCGGCATTCAAAATGGGACGAATCAGTTTTTCCAGCACTTCCGGATCGGTTTCCGTAATCAGCGATTTTATGTAATCGCGCCAAACATAGCCTTCCGTTGTCAGAGCACGCTTTAAACCGCCCAAAATTTTCTCATACAGCGGATCTCCCTTATATTTTTTCTCCGCCAGCTCGATCAACTTAAGGGATGTTTTGTCAAAATCATCATGAAGCGATTTGACTGCTTGTTTTACAATCAAATTTGTTGTTTTCTCTTTCAGGCCCATATTCAAATCCTCCGATTCTATTTTTTGCCGTTCACGGCTTGGTTACTGATAGGTTTTTACAGCCTCTTGCAGCGCTGTCGCCATATCCGTTTTCTCCCAAAGGACATCCAGATCCTCCCTGCCCATATGTCCGTAGGCGGCAAGGGCACGGTACTGCGGACGGCGAAGCTGCAATTTATCGATCATTGCGGCAGGCCGCAAATCAAACAGCTTGTTCACCAGCTCTTCCAGCACGCCGTCATCGACTTTGCCGGTTTGGAATGTATCGACAAAAACGGAAACCGGGCGCGCTACGCCAATGGCATACGCCAGCTGAACTTCGCATTTGTCAGCGAGCCCCGCAGCAACAATATTCTTGGCAATATATCTTGCTGCATATGCCGCGCTGCGATCTACCTTAGTCGGGTCTTTTCCGGAAAATGCTCCGCCGCCGTGACGGGCATAACCGCCATAAGTATCAACGATAATTTTTCTGCCGGTCAGGCCGCTGTCTCCTGCCGGGCCGCCGATTACAAACCGGCCGGTGGGGTTGACATAATATTTTGTGTTTTCATCCAAAAGTTCGGAAGGGATCGTGGGGCGGATAACCTGTTCAATCACATCCGCGCGGATCTGATCCTGCGCAACATCGGGGTCATGCTGCGATGAAATAACGACCGTATCAATGCGTTTGGGCTTGCCGTCCTCATACTCCACAGTGACCTGACTTTTTCCGTCGGGACGAAGATAAGGCAAAAGACCGCTTTTACGAACTTCGCTGAGCCGTCTTGCCAGCTTATGCGCCAAAGAAATTGCCATTGGCATCAGTTCCGGCGTTTCATTACAGGCGAATCCGAACATCATACCCTGATCGCCAGCGCCGTTCAGGTCATAAGCATCATCGGTACCGCCCTTTTTCTCCTGGGAAGCATCAACCCCCATGGCAATATCCGCGCTTTGCTCATCAAGGGAAAGAACCACGGCACAGGTATTGCCGTCAAAACCATAGGCCGGGTTGTCAAAACCGATATCGGTAACAACCTGACGAACAATTGCGGGGATCTTCACATCGGCTTTTGTGGAAATTTCCCCCATGACCGAAACCACGCCGGTGGTGCAGGTCGTTTCGCAGGCAACACGGGAATTCGGATCCTGCGCTAACATCGCATCCAGAATGGCATCGGAAATCTGGTCACAGATCTTGTCCGGATGGCCTTCTGTCACCGATTCCGATGTAAAAAAATATTTTCTCATTTTCAACTCCCTTTCCTTACCATTGCACCGTCCAGCTTTCCGTTTCCTCTCCGACAAACACCGCACTGCCGGAAATTCCCAGTGCAGAAGCCGTTCCTTCCACCCGCAGTGGAATTGTATAGGTTACGGACGCTATATACCCATCCGGATTGATCACAGCATGGATTTTTGATCCGGTGTAGGTTATATTTGCCGATTGAACGGTCAAAAGACTGATATCCAAACTGCCCACATCCAAATACCCGATGGCGGATGCGTTAACAGCTGGCACCTCATTCATCCCCACGCTTTCAGAAACAAGCGTCAGATCCACAACGGTATTCTGACCGCTTTGTGAAGATACGGCAGTGACAACGCCGCTTTCCGGCAGGGAAAAAACGCCTTTCTTAGGCAAAAGCAACGCAACGGTATCTCCTTCGGAATTAACCGCTGAGCCGCCGGAAAACTGCAAGGTTTCATTGACCGGCGCGACAACCATGCCGATCAGTTTGTTTGCCATCGTTTTAACCAGTTCACCGCCGGTAATGCTTTGGATATCAGCAGTAAACCCCTCGGTGTGCTGGACGGAAACCGCGCCGGTAAAACTCCTTGTTTTGTTGACTGCCGCCGAAAACAGCGAAACGATTTCACCCTTGCTCAGGGTGCGGGACGCCGGTTCGGTACTCGGCGCAAAAGCAGTCGGTGCAGAAGTCGGCATGGTATTGGCAACCGGTGCGGTCACGCTCGCCTGAGGCACCGTTTCGGACAAATTGGGAACCGTGGCAAGGGAAGAGGTGTCCTCGGCAGGCACGGTAAATCCTTCCCCGAAAGTCTCTTCTGCGCTGTCCGGCAAGGTTCCGGCAGAATCGTTGGAGCGATTATAGAAGACAACTGCAGCAGCAAAAAGCGCACAGATTGCCACTACGGCGACAACAATATATATGATCTTTTTTTTATTTATCAAAACAAACCATCTTCTCTTAAAAATCATATAAAAAATCCGATTCTCTAAAAATCGGAAAAAACAATCATGGCAAATCCATTAAGATAGTTATAAATTTTTCATATTTTCCTGGAGTTACCTAAATAAGAATTTTTTGTAAATCTGTCAATTTTTTATAAATTTTTAATAAAAATGCACATAATTGGCGCCATATCAACAAAAATGACTCTTTTAAACTCTGACAAATTCCAGATAAATATGTCTAATCCTTTACGAATTCGCCGAATTCTTTCCATAATTATTCTTTTTTTACTAAGCTTATTCTGTTTTTAACGACAAACAACGATTTCGTCAGATATTTTTCTTTGGGCTGTTCTGATTTGTTTTTTCCCTTTCCCCCCTTTCAAGAAATTTGATTGTTTTAACATAATTCTATTACATAACCAAAACAGAAGATAAAACAGGTATACTATTTTTGATATTTTTTGCATTCCCAACAAAAAACCAAAGGATGGAGAAAATTCATGCCGTTTTTTATCGTGCGAAATGATATAACCAAAATGAAGGTGGATGCCATTGTCAATGCTGCCAACGAAACCCTTTTGGGCGGCGGCGGAGTGGACGGCGCGATCCACCGCGCGGCAGGCCCCGCGTTGCTAAAGGAATGTCGTTCTCTGGGAGGCTGCGAAACCGGAAAAGCGAAAATTACCGGCGCGTACAATCTGCCAAGCCGGTATATCATCCACACGGTCGGTCCGCGCTGGTTCGGCGGCAGGTACGGAGAAAGGGAAAAGCTGTTCTCCTGCTACAGGGAAAGTCTTTTTCTTGCCAAACGATACGGTGTTTCGACCATCGCCTTTCCGTTGATTTCTGCCGGCAGTTTCGGATACCCCAGAGACCAAGCGATGCAGATTGCTTCCGATGCCATTACAACATTTCTGCAAGGCAATGAAATGACGGTATATCTTGTCATTTTTGACCGGGTGTCTTTTCAAATCGGCCGCAGTCGATTTCCCCAAATTGCCGCCTACATTGATGACTGTTACGCACAAAGCCACGAGGACAAATCTCGGCGAGACAATGAAGGCTGCCTCCTGTCAACCTGTTTTCCCGAACCGGCTTCGTATCAGCCGGACATATCCGCCACCTGCCCGGAACCCTGCCAAAACGCAAGGAACCATCTTGTTCACGCGCTTTCTCATCTTGACGAAAGTTTTTCCGAAATGCTGCTTCGCAAAATCGATGAAAAGGGAATGACCGATGCAGATTGCTATAAAAAAGCCAATATTGATCGAAAACTCTTTTCAAAAATCCGCAAGGACAGGCTTTACAAACCGTCAAAGCCGACTGCGGTTGCTTTTGCCATCGCTCTGGAGCTTTCGCTGGAGGAAACAAAAGAATTGCTGATGAAAGCGGGCTTTGCCCTCTCCCATTCCAATGCCTTTGATATCATTGTTGAATACTATATTATACATCATCAGTATAACATTTATGAAATCAACGAAACATTATTCTCCTTTGACCAGAACTTACTGGGCACAGCATAAAAAATACCGCCTTTTCCGGTTTCGTTTGGCAGCTGTCGGCGCAGGATGAATAAGAGAATAAGAAAAAGCCTGTTTTGCATACAGCAAAACAGGCTTTGCAGTTAGGTTGGCTTCCGCCATAGGGGCGGGAACCAATTATATGGAGACTCCGGCGATCCTGTTATTGAGTAACAGGTAAGAAGGTAAGCAAACATCAAAATCAGAAAGAGGAGGGGGCACAGGACCGCCGAAGGATGTTGGTCAGATTCTGGCTGCCGGTTAAACCGGCAGGAGAAAGAACTTTCATTATTATTATCAGAAAGTCTTCTTCAGCAATTCATTCAGCGCCAGAACCTTACCGAGCCGTTTCCAGAAACCCTTTTCTTTTTCAATGGATCTCATAAGCTCTCTTTCCGCGTCTTCGTAAACTCTGTACATTTCTAATCACTTCCTTTCGTTTACATCTGCATTATAGCACTTTTGTTAGATTTGTCAAGTGATTTTCACTAAAACTTTAAAAACTTTTTTGTACAGTTTGACGATCAATATTTGTCTTTTATTTCGCGTTTCCTTTCACAAATTCACACCCGGACATTTTGGATTTATAGGCATTATACACAACACAAAGGGTGGATATTACAGCAAAATGACGAAGCAAAAAGGATATATTCTTATATTAGAATAATAAATTCGGCACTTTTTTTATAAAAAGTTTTTCATGCGGCTTGCATCCGCCGCTTTGTTTTTCTCTGTCCGGTCGTTGTGTGCTTCATTTTTTCAACAGCTTTTCATAAAATTCAGGTAAACTTTCACAAAAAAGAAAAGGTTATGAATTTTTATTCACTTTATACGGTTTTTTCGTATATTTCGCCTGCCCTGCCGATTTTCGCGCTCCGCCCATTTTTCCGAGCTTCCGCTCCTACCTTTGTTTCCTTTTCTATTATATATCTATTGCTATAGCGCGCGGATCAAAAGAAATAGCCGTAGAGATGGAATTTTTTTGAGAAACCCCTTGACTTTTTACGCCAAATCAATATAATAAATATACAATCATTTTTGAATGTTTATTCGTTCGACATTACGGAGGAAAAGTTCATGAGCAAGCAAATTAAAAAAGTTGTCCTTGCCTATTCCGGCGGACTGGACACCTCAATCATCATCCCGTGGCTGAAAGAAAACTACGACAACTGCGAAGTCATTGCCGTTTCTGCCGATGTCGGCCAGGGAGCCGAATTGGACGGTCTGGAAGAAAAAGCGCTGAAAACCGGCGCTTCCAAACTGTATATTGAGGATTTAAAAGAAGAATTCGTAAAAGATTATGTGTTCCCGACTTTGAAAGCCGGCGCAACCTATGAAGGCTATCTGCTGGGAACCGCTTTTGCCCGTCCGGTTATTGCCAAGCGCATTGTGGAAATCGCTCTGGCGGAAGGCGCTGACGCCATTTGCCACGGCTGCACCGGCAAAGGCAACGATCAGGTTCGTTTTGAACTGACGATCAAAGCCTTTGCACCGGATATGAAGATCATTGCTCCCTGGCGCGAATGGAACATCAAATCCCGTGAAGAGGAAATCGAATATGCAGAGGCGCACAATATTCCGCTGAAAATCAATCGTGAAACCAACTATTCTAAAGATAAAAACCTGTGGCATCTTTCCCACGAAGGCCTTGACCTGGAAAATCCCGCAAACGAGCCGACCTATAACAAGCCGGGCTTTTTGGAAATGGGCGTTTCTCCGGAACAGGCTCCGGATCAGCCGGAGTATGTAACCATCTCCTTTGAAAAGGGTGAACCGGTCGCCGTCAACGGAGAAAAACTCTCCCCCGCAAATCTTGTTCTCAAGCTCAATGAAATGGGCGGCAAAAACGGCATCGGTCTTTATGATGTTGTCGAAAACCGTTTGGTCGGCATGAAATCCCGCGGCGTATATGAAACGCCCGGCGGAACCATTCTGTATAAGGCGCATGAAGTTCTGGAAACCCTGTGCCTCGATCGCGACACCCAGCATTACAAAGAGCTGATTTCCAAAAAATTCGCAGAGCTGGTTTATTTCGGTCAATGGTTTACACCGCTGCGTGAGGCTCTTTCTGCTTTTGTGGACAAGACCCAGGAGACCGTTACCGGCGAAGTGAAGCTCAAACTGTATAAAGGCAACATCATCAATGCAGGCGTAACCTCTCCCTATTCCCTGTATAGCGAAGAGATCGCCACCTTTGATGAAGATGATGTTTATGACCAGACCGACGCGAAGGGCTTTATCAACCTCTTTGGGCTGCCCATCAAGGTTAAGGCAAAATACGGCAAAAAAGACTGATTTTCTTCAGCAATCCAAGCCGGGCTTACAACGAAGCCCGGCTTGCTTATCATGATAATTTTCGGAGGTTCCCATGGAAAAACTTTGGACCGGACGATTCAAAAAAGCACTGGACAGCGAAGTCAACGACTTCAATTCCTCCATCCGTTTTGACAGCAAAATGGCGAAACAGGATATTACCGGCTCAATTGCCCATGCCGCTATGCTCGGCAAACAGGGCATTGTGACAGAGGAAGAAAGCAAAGCGATTCAAGACACACTGCGCCAGATTTTGTCAGAGCTTATGAGCGGCAATTTATCCATCGATCCGCTCGCCGAGGATATACACTCTTTTGTCGAAGGAGAATTAACCAAACGCCTTGGCGACACCGGCAAAAAACTGCACACCGCCCGCAGCCGAAACGATCAGGTAGCGCTGGATGTCCGACTTTATCTGCGCGAACAAATTGATGCGATCTGTCCGGAACTTTCCGAGCTGATCGAAGCGCTTCTGTCCCTTGCCGCTGCACACCGCGACACCATCATGCCCGGCTATACCCACTTGCAGCGCGCCCAGCCGATTACTTTCGGTCATCACCTGATGGCATATGCCATGATGTTTTTACGGGATATGGATCGTCTGGCAGACTGCCGCCGCCGCATGAACCGTTCGCCGCTGGGCTGCTGCGCGCTTGCCGGAACGACCTTTCCCATTGACCGGGTTTATACAGCAGAACTGCTCGGATTTGACGGCGTTTGTGAAAACAGTCTGGACGGTGTTTCCGACCGTGATTTTATCATTGAACTTTCTGCGGCGCTGTCGATCATAATGACCCATCTTTCCCGGTTTTCCGAAGAAATGATTTTGTGGTGCAGCTGGGAGTTTAAATTTATTGAACTGGATGACGCCTATTCCACCGGTTCAAGCATCATGCCGCAAAAAAAGAATCCGGATATTGCCGAACTGGTGCGTGGTAAGACCGGGCGGGTTCACGGCGATCTGATGACCATATTAACGGTTATGAAAGGGCTTCCGCTTGCTTATAATAAAGATATGCAAGAGGATAAGGAATGTATTTTTGACGCTGTGGATACCGTTTTACAGTGCCTTTCCGTCTTTACCCCCATGCTGAAGACCATGCGCGTATTAAAAGAGAACATGAAACGGGCGGCGGCAAAAGGCTTTATCAACGCCACAGACTGCGCCGATTATCTTGTCGGCAAAGGACTTCCCTTCCGTACCGCCTATAAAATCACCGGTGAAATCGTCGCCTATTGTATCGAAAAACAAAAAACGCTGGAAGAACTGGCGCTTGACGAATTCCAATCGTTCGATCCGCATTTTGACGCCGATGTATATGAGCACATTGACCTGACCGTATGTGCTGCCAAACGAACCTCACGGGGCGGCACCGCGCCGCAATCTGTGGATTTTGAAATCGAACAGGCGAAAAAACGATTGGCGGAATTGACCGAAAAAAAATAACCCCTTGAAACACAAAAGACTGTGCAAAGGATTTTCCGATTGCACAGTCTTTTTTTTGCTGAAAAAAGCGATTGATTTTTTATTTTCTTGTTCCTGCCGTCGATGCGTTGCGGAAGGTGACGCAATCCACAAGACGGTTCAGGTCGGTATCATACACAAAGAAAGTCAGGCCAAGATTTGAAGTTTGCGTTTCGCCGTTATACGCCAGTTCACAATGATAATAGGTATCGTCCTCGCCGGTTGTCGTGGTAGAACGCAGCATCAGATTGTTTTTTTGATCGTAAGCAATGTATTTTTCAAATTTTGAAGAATTTGCACCTATTGCTTCCATGCCGTCTTCCGTCCAATACCAGGCGCCGCCGAAAGTCCATTGCTCCTTGTCCGGGAACAGAGTCTCCATAAAGGTGTTGGGGGTCTGCGCGTCGCAAACCGCTTCGCGATACTCCAGAAGCGACTGTTTTTCTTCATCGGACAGCTCTTTGCCCTCAGGGAAAACCGCAGCGTCTGTTTGAATGGACATGGCGGATTCTTTGGAAATATTTGTATTCTGCACCAGAATGATCTGATAGCCATCCCCTAAAGAATGCAGCAATTCAACATATTCAAACAGATCCGTGACATTTTTCACATCGTTGTTCTGATACAGCCGATAAAAGATGCGGGCATTTTCTTCCCATGAAGCATAGCGTGCATCCGATCGATGGTCAGGCAGATCCAGTTCCTCTTTCAAAATTTTTCCGAAATAGCGGGTAAATTTAATCGCGCCGTTGTCATTCAAATGCTGGATACCGGAAAAATCCGTTGAAAAATCCAACCCCATTTCATCATATCGCTTATTAAAGTCGATAAAATGGACATACTCACTGGAATACTCTTTGGTGATCTGTTCGGCTGTATTGACCGTGCGCTGCGTATCAGAAGCGATCGCATAGGGAATGGAAACGATATAGATTGGAATTTGGTTCTCAACCGCCAGTTCGATAATCGCCCGAAAATACCTTTCATATTTTTCGGGGAATTCCCGTGTGCCGGTCTGGGAATACGGATCCGGACGCGAAATCTCCTGTATGGTGTCGTAACAGTAATAGCCTTTATAACTGTCGCCGTAATAGGCAGGATCGCCGGCGTCATACCATGTGTTAGCCTGTGAAAGCTCCCCATAACGGGAATGGTACTGGAAAAATTCAAAAAAGATCTCCGGAAACTCCTCTTCCGGGAAAGAGGCCTTCATGGCATCGATTTTGTTTTTTGACCATTTCATGCCATAAGTCGATTTGATTGCATTGGCGGTGGTATCAAATTCAGTGGTGGTATTCAGCATATAAACATCGAAAACCACCGCTTTGGGCTTTTGCGTTTTCAACGCTTCAACAAAATAGTAATAAGAGTTCCACACTCTTTGGGCGGGCGCACATAGATCATAAGCAGCAATACCATATTCCTGATACAGAACAGCGGGACAAAGCCCCTCATACACATGGCTGGTTCCCAAGCCGAGCACATCGACTGTATTTTCTTCCTGCTCATAAAAGCGCCGCAGTGAGGTGATGGAGTCGGCATATCGGTAATTCAGCAAAAGCGACATACTGCCCAAAACCAACAAGACAGCCAAAACCGCGCCGATCAGGCGGAGAAATGTTTTTTTCATGACCTCACCCCCTTAAAATTCGGCGTAGATAAACGCGCTTTCGCCAAAGTTGCTGCCGTAACAGCCGAAAAACAAAATGGAAATCAAGAGCGCCAAAGCAATCAGAATCCGAACCCAGGGCTGCGACTGTGCAACCAGTTCGGAAAATTCCTTCTTTTTGCGATCCCGCAGCCAATCAACAGCAAAGAGCGCCGCCGTACTCAAGAACAGCAAGTTCATTTCCGTATTGCTCAGCCCCAGCTGATAGATTGTACCGTTCATAACATTCCAGTAATCGGGACGGGCAAAAATACGCCAGATATAAATCCCCGCCTGGGTCAGGCTGCCGGCTCGGAATAGGATCCAGGCAAAGCTGCTCAGCAAAAAAACACAAAGCCGCTGAAGCGCGTGGAACGAGCCGGACGAAGTATCGATATGAAGGCGCTGGTACAGCGCTTCCCGTTTGTCTTTGGTCAGGCCGCCGATGACTTGATACAGCGCGTGCAGCGCGCCCCACACAAGGAATGTCCAGTTCGCGCCATGCCACATACCGCAAACCAGAAAAACAACAGCGGTATTGACATATTTGCGGGCTGTTCCCTTACGGTTCCCGCCCAGAGGAATATACAGATAATCACGGAACCAGCTGCTTAAAGAAATATGCCAGCGCCGCCAAAAATCCTTGATGGAAAGGGAAAAATACGGAGCGTTAAAATTATCGATCAGTTCAAATCCCAAAATCCGCGCAAAGCCCAACGCCATATAAGATCCACCGGCAAAATCGCCGTAAATCTGGATGGAGAAAACCACGGCGCCCACCAGCAGTTCAAAAGACCCATAAGCCCAGAAACGGTCAAAGACCTGCGCCACCAGAATCGCCGCCCGATCTGCGATGACCAGTTTGAGAAAATAGCCCCAAAGCACGGTGAAAGCACCCGAAACGATTCGCTGATGATCCCACAAGTTCACCTGATCGATGGTTTGAATCTGTCGCAGCAGATTTCGGGAACGCTCAATCGGACCGGCGGAAAAATTCGGGAAGAAAGCAAGAAAGAGAAGGTACTTGCCAAAGTTTTTTTCCGGCTTCACATCGCCCCGGAACGAGTCGATCAAATATCCTGCCGAAGCGAAAGTGTAAAAGGACAGTCCCACCGGCAGCACAAGGTCAGGCAGTTCCAGCCGTTTGTACGAGCCAAGAGCACCGGCAATCGAATTGGCGGTATCAACAGCCATGCCCGAATACTTCAGAACCGCAAGCAAACCGAAAATCAAAAACAGAAAAACGGCAAGAATGCGCCTGCGATGCTCCCTGTTTTCTGTTTCCGGCTGCGGCGCGACCAGCCGCGCGCCGAGATAAGTCACAAGCGAACTTCCGACCACAAAAAAACCGGCGCTCACCTGCCAAAGAAAGACATAACCAAGGCTGCAAAGCAGCAGCCAAACCCGTCGAGCCTTACCCGGCAAAAAGAAATAAATTGCTGCCACTACCGCGAAATACAGAAAAAATGTCCATTCCGTGTATGCCATAAGTCAGCCCCTCTTTCCTTTAATACTCCGTATCGTCTGCAAAAACCGCCTCAGCGCATTTGATTCCGTCCACTGCGGCTGAAACAATGCCGCCCGCGTAACCCGCTCCCTCGCCGCAGGGATAGACCCCGCGGAAATTGGTCTGGAACGCCTCGTCGCGTAAAATACGAACCGGCGACGAGCTGCGGCTTTCCGGAAAGGTCAAAACCGCCTCCGGCAGCGCAAAGCCTTTGAGCTTACGGTCGAACGCCGTAATGGCATCGGCAATGGTGTCAGCGGTTTTTTGCGGCAGAACCAACCGGATATCCGACGGCGTCACACCGGTCGGACAGGTCGGTCGAACCGCACCCAGCCTGGTGGATCTTTTTCCGTTCAGAAAATCTCCGACCGTCTGACAGGGCGCGGTATAATCGCCGCCGCCCAACGCAAACGCCGTTTTTTCCAACTGCCGCTGAAATGCGAATCCCGACAAGGGGTTTTCATCTGGGAAAAATTCAGGTTCGATACCAACTAAAATTGCGGAATTGGCATTTTCACCATCCCGTTTATAGTTGCTCATCCCATTGGTAACGACCATTCCTTCTTCAGAGGACGCGCACACCACCGTGCCGCCGGGACACATACAAAAAGTATAGCCTCCCCTGCCGTGCGGCGGGTGATTTGCCAGCTTATAATCTGCCGCACCCAGCCGCGGATCGTTCCAAAAAGATCCGTACTGCGCCCGGTTAATCAGCTCCTGGGGATGTTCAATGCGTGTCCCGACAGAAAAGGCTTTCTGCTGCATTTTAAAGCCCTTGCGGTACAGCATTTCAACGGTATCGCGCGCAGAGTGCCCGATACAAAGCACCAGACAGTCTGTTTCAAAATCATGCGCGCCTTCTTTTTCATCGATATAAGAGACTCCCTGAAGGAAATCATTGGCAATATATACATCGCTCAGCCGGCAGCCGAACCGAATTTCGCCGCCGAGACGCTCAATTTCTTTTCTTATCTGTTTTACCACATCGCCCAGGCGATCTGTGCCGATATGAGGGCGGGACGACCATAAAATCTCTTCCGGGGCGCCGAAAGCAACCAGCTCGCGCAAAACCTGACGAGTGCGCGGATCTTTGATACCGGTGGTCAGCTTTCCATCGGAAAAAGTGCCCGCGCCGCCCTCGCCGAACTGCACATTGGATTCGGTATTCAATTTTCTGGTTTGCCAAAACGATGTGACATCCTTTTGCCGCGTATCAACATCGTGTCCGCGTTCTAAAATCAGCGGACGCATTCCCTGCCGTGCCAGCCATAACCCACAAAACATCCCCGCAGGGCCGAAACCGGCAACCACGGGACGAAAAGCTGAGACGCGGCGCACCTCAGGCAGTTTGTATTCATATGCTTCATGTACCGACGCGCGGTTTTCCGGAAAACGCGCTGCCAGCGTTTCTTCCAGCCCGTCCAACCGAACATCCACCGAATAGACCATTTGTATGCGATCCTTACGGCGACAATCCAAAGATTCCCGGACGATCGAAAAAGAAAGAAAGTCTTCCGAACGAACCCCCAGCAGCTTTGCCGTTTGTTGTTTGATATCCTCAGCCGAAGCAGCCAGAGGAACTTTGATTTCATTGATTCTCAGCATAATTGTTACTCGATCCCGCCTGTTTATCCAAAAGTTGCGCCGCTGCTGCACCGCCAGCTGTTCTGCCGCTGCAAAACGCCCACATCAAATTATAACCGCCGCAGGCGCCGGTCACATCGACCGCCTCACCGCAGACATACAGATTTTCCCTGTTTTTTACCTGAAGGTTGTGATACAGCGCCCTTGCATCTGCGCCGCCGCGCATGACCTGTGCGGGGCTTGTCAGTCCGGTGACAGCCCACCGGGCAAATTTCATATGCTTTGCCAGCTTTTGCAAAGCCGAATGCTCCATCGGCAGCGGTTTCGCCGCTGACCATCCACCGGCTTTCAGTGCATACAGCCAAAGAGGTTTTGGCAGAAAAGCGGTAAATAACCGCTCACAGGGCATGGCGGAACAGCGCCTTGCCTGTTTCTCCAATGCAGCAACCAAATCCGTCAGTGGGATTTCCGGCAAAAAATCAAGCGAAAGAAATAGCTCCTGTTTTTTTTGCAAAACCGGTCCCGCCACAAGGGACGCTTGCATAACGGGAATGCCGGATACCCCTTTTTCGTTAAATTGTACTTCCCCAATTTCACGATGAAGCTGCCGTCCGCCGCCCATCAGGCGAATTTCACAGATCTGACGCAAGCCCTTTAAGCCGCGGGTATAGTCGCTGCCGAGAGCGAATCCGCAAAGCGCGGGGATCTCCGGCTGACAGGCAATATTTAGTTCCTGCAAAAAGGAAAAAGTTCGGCAATCGGAAAATCCCTCGCCCGCCCGGCTGCCAGTTGCCAAAATCAAAGCGCGGGAACAATACTCATCGTTCACCGAATATCCTTCGGCTGTTTTGCGAAGATCCCGCGCCGTATATTCCGTCACACAGTCCACGCCGAGCACCTTCGCTTCCGTAATCAGTGCATCGGCGACACCAGACGCTTTTCGGGAGAGCGGATACAATCTGCCGCTGCCATCGTCCATGGCGGGCACGCCGATGGACAGAAAAAAAGAAGGAACCTGTGAAATGGGATAACGGGAAAAAACAGCCTGTATCAGCGCTTTATCGCCATAATAAAAAGAAAGGCTGTCATTGCGGTTGGCAAAATTACACTTACCGTTCCCCGTCACCAAAATTTTTTTCGCCGGATATTTTTCCTTGTCGATCAGAAGAATCGACAGTTTTTTCTTCCGGCGGCGCGCTTCTTTTTTTGCCTCGATCGCAGCGCAAAGACCGGAGGCGCCCGCGCCGACGACGATCAGATCATATTGTTTCATACCGCACATCCCATTTTTCTTCATCCGGTTAAATTTTACCGCAGCGTTTCTTCCCTGTCAAGAAAAACGGAGCAAGATACAAAAAAAAGAGCATCTCGCAAGCGAAATACTCTTCTTTCCTGAGTGAATTAAATGATTAAATTATTTTTCCAATGTTTTGCCGAGAAAACGCAAAACTTCTTCTTTCTTATCGCTTGCGCGATAGAGCATAATAAAATAACGCTCATCCCGTGTGATATATCCGATATCTCTGCATTCGCCGCGGAACAGCATCGGGCAGTTATCCGACGCAACTGATGGCTGATAGTTCGTCGATACGCCAGGTTCGGAATATACCATCTCGTCCAGCGAGACACCAAAATATTTCGCGAGCTTGCACAAGTTGGAAATGCTCATTCCGGTGCGTCCCAGTTCGTAACTGGCATACGCGGTGCGCTCAATGCCCAAAAGATCGGCGACCTGCTGCTGTGTCAAACCGTTCAGGATGCGAAATCTTTTTAAGTTTTCCCGCAAATGCATATTAAGATCCTCCTCTAATACGCATACCAGAAATACGGAACAGATTGAATGTCAAACACCCCGGGAGAAAGGGTTTTAATCAATATCAGTCTTCTTTACCGAGAAGCCAATTGATTGTAACGCCGAGGGTCTCAGCAATGGCGACCAACTCGTAATCGTTAACGGAGCGAAGCTGGCCTTCCAGTTTAGAAAGACCGGAAGCGTTCAAATCAATGCCCTTGATCTGAAGCTGAGTCAAAAGATCTTTCTGCTTCATACCGATGGCTTTTCTTCTCTGTTCGATTTTTGCACCACAGATGTTGCGGGTACCGAGAGCTTGTTTTCTGATTCTCATATGTTTCTCCTTTCAATCTACTCAGTGACATTATTTTATCATGTATTTCTACTAAAATCAATTCCTTTCTTCAATTTTTTTGACTTTCAGTCTGTATCTCTTTTTTATTCACAAAGCAGTATAGCTTTTATTCATATATTTTTTAAGAACCAAACCGCCAAAAAATACCTGAAATCACAGCAAAAATTTTTACGACTTTCTGAGCTGCACTGTTTGAAAACGCCGGCTGTTTATGGTAAAATAATGATGAATTTTGATGGCTGTACGCCATCGGTAACGGAGTTGATACCTATGACCACGCTGCCAACATCGGAGAAACTGTCTTTCATGATGGATCTTTACTCCGCCGCGGCGTCCGCAAACTTTTTCGCGGATACGAAACAAGATGAAACGGTCTGCTGGTTTGACCTGTCGTTTCGCAAACTTCCCGAGCTGGGCGGTTTCTGCATTACGGCAGGGCTTCGGCAGGTCGCCGATATTCTGGAAAATCTTCACTTTGAAGAAGAGGAACTGCGGGAATTAAAAAACCGCGGCTGTCCGGAATCCTTTTTGGATTATCTTCGGCATTTTCATTTTTGCTGCGATATCTGGGCGGTGCCGGAAGGTACGCCGGTCTTCCCCGGTGAGCCGGTGCTGAAAGTTCGCGGTCCGGCAGTACAGGCACAGATGATCGAAACCATTCTGATGCAAACCATCAACCACCAAAGCCTGATCGCGACCAAAGCCAACCGTATTGTCCGCGCTGCCCAGGGACGGCGGGTCGTTGAATTCGGCGCAAGACGCGCGCAGGGCACAACAGCCGCGCTTTCCGGCGCCAGAGCTGCGTATATCGGCGGATGCAGCGCCACCACCTGTGCGGCGGGCGCACTGATGCACGGGATTCCGACTTTCGGGACAATGACGCACAATTATATCCAGATGTTCCCCAACGAATATGAAGCGTTTACCGCATACGCCAAGGCCTTCCCTGACCAGTGCGTGCTGCTGATCGACACCTACAGCACCCTGCGGTCCGGTCTGCCCAATGCCATTCGCGTGTTTAATGAAGTGCTGCTGCCCATGGGCAAGCGCCCCTGCGGCGTGCGGATCGACAGCGGAGATCTGGCTTATCTGTCCAAGAAAGTCAGACGGGAACTGAACGAAGCCGGTTTCCCGGACTGCGACATTATCGCCTCCAATTCTTTGGACGAGCATATCATTCGTGAAATGATCCAGCACGGCGCGCGCGTTGACACCTTTATGGTTGGTGAAAAACTGATCACTTCCAACGAAGCGCCGGTCTTTCCCGGCGTATATAAGCTGACCGCGATTGAAAAAGACGGCGAGATTCTTCCCATTATCCGACTGGCGGAAAATGTTGAAAAAATCACAACCCCCTGCCCGAAACTGCTGTGGCGTTTGTTTGACATGGAAACAGGAAAAGCCATTGCCGACCTGATGAGCACACAGGATGAAGACCTTTCCAACTGTGAAAGCTATCTTCTGTTTGATCCGGATTACACATGGAAAAGAAAAGAAGTCCGCAACTTTGTGGCAAGACAGCTTCTGACGCCTTTCTTCAAAGACGGCAAATGCATTTACAAGTTCCCCGCGCTAAAAGACACGCGCTTTTACTGCGCTCAGCAGGTGGACTCCCTGTGGGAAGAAGTTCTGCGTTTTGAATATCCGCATAATTACTATGTGGATCTTTCCCAGAAGCTGTGGGATATCAAAAACAATCTGATTCGCAAAATCAGGAACGGAGGCGGTGAATCATGAGTCTGAAAGAAGACATTCTGCGTTTGAAACAGCAAACGGACACCCTGATTATGGCTCATACCTACCAGCCGCCGGAAATCATTGAACTGGCCGATATCACCGGCGACAGTTTTGCTCTGGCAAAAAAGGCAAGGAACATCCAGCAGAAAAACATTATTTTATGCGGCGTTCGGTTTATGGCGGAATCTATTAAGATTCTTGCGCCCGAAAAAACAGTCATTCTGCCCGCACCCGATGCGACCTGCCCTATGGCGGAACAAATCGACCCCATGCGCGTTAAGGATTACAAAGAAAAGAACCCCAACGCGATTGTTGTCGCCTATATCAATACCACCGCTGCCCTGAAAGCGGAATGTGATGTATGCGTCACTTCTTCCAGTGCCCTGACCATTATCGACAAACTGGACGCGCCGGAAATCCTTTTTATTCCCGACAAAAATCTCGGCGGTTTTGTTAAGAAAAAGCTGCCGGACAAAAACATCGTGCTGTGGGATGGGTATTGCCCGATCCACAATGCACTGACGGAAGAAGATGTTCTCCAGGCAAAGAAAGCGCATCCCAATGCACTGCTGGCCATGCACCCGGAGTGTCCCGCCGACTGTGTTAAACACGCCGATCTGATCGGATCAACGGCAGAAATCATCCGCTTTGCCAAAGAAAGCGACCGACCGGTAATCATCGGTACGGAACGGGGCGTCGCAGACACGCTGATTCCCGCCTGCCCGGGCAAAACCTTCTATTATCTGGCAAAAGAAAAACTCATTTGCCCGGACATGAAAAAGATCACCCCCGAGTTGGTGCGGGATGTGCTTTTGGGCAAAGCGGGAGAAACACTGGAGCTGCCGGAAGAGCTGCGGCTCAGAGCAAAAAAGAGCATCGACGCCATGCTGCGTTTAGGTGAATGAGAGGCGTTTAACATGAGCAAAACAAAACAGGAAATTTATGATGTATTGATCGTCGGGTGCGGCGCCGCAGGAAGTTACGGCGCACTGCAATTTTCGCCCGATGTGAAGGTATTGATGCTGTCCAAGTATTCGCTGACCACTTCCAACAGCAATTTGGCGCAGGGCGGCGTTGCTGCCGTCCTCAGTTTTGAGGACGACAGTTATGAAATGCACATCAACGACACGATGATTGCCGGACACCATGCCAACAACATTGAAGCGGTTGAAACACTCGTGCATGAGGGCCCCGGCGATGTGCGCAAGCTGATGGAATACGGCATTACCTTTGACCGCAAACCCAACGGCGAATTGGACAAGACCATGGAAGGCGGTCACAGCCGCCGCCGGATCGTTCACCATAAGGACACAACCGGCGCGGAAATTGTGCGCGGGTTATTGGCTGAAATCCAAACCCGTCCCAACATCGAAGTGGCGGAAAACGCGACGCTTTGTTCCCTCGCCCGGGTCAACAGCGGTTTTCGTGCCGATCTGCTGATCGACGGCGAAGCCCACAGCGTTTTTTGCAGTTACTGCATTCTGGCAAGCGGCGGTATCGGAAGAATCTACCGATACACCACAAACCCCAAAACAGCCACCGGCGACGGCATCCGCATTGCCTATGAGCTGGGCGCGTCCATTAAAAATCTGAGCTATATTCAGTTCCATCCGACGGCCTTCAATTCGCAGGACGGCGAACAGTTTTTAATCAGTGAATCCGTCCGCGGCGAAGGTGCATACCTTTTGAACAATAACAAAGAACGCTTTATGGATCGGTATGACAAACGCCTGGAACTGGCGCCCCGCGACATTGTATCCAAGGCGATCATACTGGAAAGCCGCCGTACCGGCAGCGATAATTTCTATCTGGATATCTCCTATAAACCGGCAGAGTATTTGCTGAACCGCTTCCCAGGTATTGCAGAAGGATGTCTCAAATACGGCGTCGATATCACAAAAGATCTGATCCCAATCTTTCCCTGTCAGCACTATCTGATGGGCGGTATTGAAGTGGACATCGATTCGCGCACCACCGTGCCGCGTCTGTATGCGGCGGGCGAATGCTCCAACACCGGCGTTCACGGCAAAAACCGTCTGGCGAGCAACTCGCTTCTGGAAGCGCTCGTTTTTTCCCGTCACGCCGCCGAAGACATCATGCGCTGCATGAAAGCCGGTTACCCCGGCGTCAGCGCGCACCCTTATCACCGGGATATCACGGGCGCCCCGATGCCCGGCAATATCAAAAGCGAAATTCAAAGCATTATGCAGCGCGCCTATTTCGTCTTTGCCGACGAAAGCGCGGTTCGCACCGGTTTAAAACAGCTTGAAAACATTCTGAAGCGATTGAAAGGCTCAAAGTACGCCGTAACCACCGAATACTGCGAAGCACTGAGCATGGCGACCTGTGCCTATATTGTATTGAAAGAGGTTGACGAGCAATGAAACTTTTAACCTTTACCGTTGACGATATCATCAAGCGCGCCTTGCAGGAAGACATCAACTATATCGATGTTTCCACCGTCTACCTGTTTGACGAAGAAGCCCGCTCCGACGCCTATTTTGTCGCAAAAGCGGACGGCGTGCTTTGCGGCATCGACATCGCTCTGCGAGTCTTTGAACTGCTGGATCCCACCGTACAGGCGACCCTGTATTTCCACGATGGGGACCGCATCAAAAAAGGCGATCGGATTGCCGATTTCAGCGGCAAAACAACTTATCTTCTGCAAGGGGAAAGAACGGCGCTGAATCTGTTGCAGCATCTGTCCGGCGTGGCAACCGCGACCGCGCAGGCCGTTGATTTAATCAAAGGGACGGGTGCGACGGTTGCCGAAACCAGAAAAACGCTGCCGGGTCTGCGTGCTTTGCAGAAATATGCCGTGACCTGCGGAGGCGGCAGAAACCACCGGTTTAACCTGTCTGACGCTGCCATGCTGAAAGACAATCACATTGACGCCGGCGGCGGTATTGAAAAAACCGTGGCGATCCTTCGTCAAAAAGCCGGCCATACCATTAAAATCGAAGTTGAGACCCGCAATCTGGAAGAGGTACAGCAGGCGATCAACGCAAAGGCCGACATCATCATGCTGGACAATATGAGCTGTGATGAAATGCGGGAAGCCGTCCGGCTCATTGACGGCAAAGCGCTGACCGAAGCATCGGGCAATATCACTGCCGAAACCATCCAGCAGGTCGCCGCCTGCGGTGTGGACATCATCTCCATCGGCGCGATCACCCATTCCGTCAAAGCCATGGATATTTCCATGCGGATCCAGAAGTAATTGTTTTTTCAGATCCGATCAAAATAAAATCCAACATGAAATCTGGTGAGAACCCCTTGCCTTCCTGCCCTTTCACTGACATTACCGTTCTTCCGAAGGAAAAATGGAAAGGTGTTCCGATTCCGCTGACGACAAGAAGCGACAGCTACTATGATGTGGAAATTACGCCGCTGGATCAAAACGGCGGCACCGTATCTCTTGTCCGGAAACAATCGGAAAAAGAAATCGTTCATACGCCGGAAGAATACGATTTTCCCGATTCGCTGTATCAGGAGCATTGGAAAGACGCCGAAGCATATGGTATCGTCGGGCAAAATGACAGCCTTCTTGCTTGTGTCGAAGTTTGTCCCGAGGAATGGTTCAATCGCCTGATCGTGACCGAACTTTTGGTCGATGAATCGCTGCGGCGGCAGGGCATCGGAAAAAAGCTGATGAACAAAGCCAAAGAAATTGCCATCGCCCAAAACCGGCGAGCCATCATTTTGGAAACGCAGTCCTGCAACACCAATGCCATCGGGTTTTATCTTCATGAGGGCTTTGAACTGATCGGACTGGACACCTGCTGTTACTCCAACCGGGATATTGCGCGGCGGGAAGTACGGATCAATCTGGGCTATTTCTTTGATTGATTGTTCCCTCTTTTGGCAAGGCGTCCTGTTTCTTAAAATGATTAAAAAAGCTACCGTTTAAGATACCCGGTCTTGCATAAAAAAACACCGCGCAGCTGCGCGGTGTTTTTTGTCATCAGGAATCGACGCGTCTTGCTCCCTGCTGCCGATTACCGGGTTCAGCGATAAAAACGGCAAAACTCCCCGGGGGTCATCCCGTATTCGCCCTTAAACAAACTGATGAAATGCGATTGAGAACGAATGCCGCATTTGTCACATATTGTCTGTACATCCACCCCATCCAGCAAAAGCTGCCGGGCGTAATCAAGCCGCCGGGACTGGATGTATTTCGCCAGCGTCAGTCCGGTTTCCTCTTTAAACAGCCGCGACAAATAATCCGCTGACAGACCGCACGCCTTTGCCGCGTCAGAGGCGGTTATTTTTTCATGCAAATGCTCCTGGATATACCGCATACAGGCGCGAATATGCGGCGGCTGACGCAATTTTTGTTTTTCCTGCGCCACCATTTCCGTCAAGAGCAAGATTTTTTGACCGCAAACCGATAGAATTTCCTCTGCGGTTTTCGCTTCATCAACCGCACGGATCGTCTCATCAGAAAAGCGATATGCCTTTTCCTCCGACAACCCGCCTTGAATCGCATATCTTGTTGCCAGCGTTACCGCACTGACTGCCGCGTACTGCGCCTGACGCAGTTCACGAGTGCTCATCATTCCGACAAATACATCCCCCAGCTCCTGTATTTCCCGCAGAAGCCCTTCGACACTGCCATATTGAATATGCGAAAACAGGCGGATTTCCGCTTTGTACCGCGTATGGAACATCCCGCTTTCCCGCTGAAGTTCCGGAGAGTCGGCAACCCTTTCGGGAATGGTATGCAATTGCAAAAGCGAATGAACCTTCATTGGCTTCCCTCCTTGCTTACAAGCGTATCCGACTTTCCTGCCCCTGTCAAGCGATGAAGCAAAAACAGAACGAGAATCCGATATTTTCCCGGTTCTTTGACAAGTCCGCGAAGGCAAACCCCATAAAAAATGCCCTCGCAGTCGCGAAGGCATTTTTTCTTAGTCCAAATCAAAAAGCGGCGTGGAAAGATATCGCTCGCCGCCGTCCGGCAAAAGAACGACGATTTGTTTGTTCTTCATTTTCGGGCGTTTGGCGATTTGTACAGCGGCAGCCAGCGCAGCGCCGGAAGATATGCCGATCAGAAGCCCTTCGGTAACAGCGGCTTTTCTTGCCGTTGCGAGTGCATCCGCCGTAGCAACGGGAATCACTTCATCCAAAATTTCCCGGTTTAAAAGATCGGGCACAAAATTCGCACCAATGCCCTGTATGCCATGGCTTCCGCTTCTGCCTTCGGAAAGCAATGGAGATTCCGCCGGCTCAACGGCAACAATCTTGACAAAGGGATTGTAGGCTTTCAGCAATTCGCCGACACCGGTAACCGTTCCGCCGGTGCCGACACCGGCAACGAACACATCCACTTTACCGTACAAATCCCGCAGGATCTCCGGCGCCGTGGTTTTGCGGTGCGCATCGGCATTGGCAGGGTTCCCGAACTGATTGGGAATCCATGAATTTTCTGTTTGCGCTGCCAGTTCATTCGCTTTTCTGACTGCGCCTTCCATGCCTTCCGCAGCAGGCGTCAGCACCAGCTTTGCGCCAAGCATACGCAGGATCTTTTTGCGTTCTTCACTCATATTTTCCGGCATGGTCAAGATCAGCTCATAGCCCTTGATCGCAGCGACAAAAGCCAGCCCGATGCCGGTATTGCCGCTGGTCGGCTCAATAATCACACCGCCGGGACGCAGGGCGCCGCTTTTTTCCGCCTGTTCCACCATGGAAAGCGCCGCACGATCCTTACTGCTGCCAAGGGGGTTCATATACTCCAATTTTGCAATAATCTTTCCTTCACAGCCTTCCGCAGCGGCGAAACGGCTCATATTCAGCATGGGGGTCGAACCAACCAGTTCCGTCAAATCGGAAGCCACACGATGATTTTTATCCACGCCGAAACCGAATGTAAATTCAGCCATGATATTCTCTCCTTCTTTCCGGGTCACAGATGCAGGTCAAAATAATTTTTCGCATTTTCAAACGCGATACCGCAAACAATCTCCTCCAGACGCTTCATACCATTCGGATACTGCCCGCTTTCAACCAGCGAACCGATCAGGTCGCAGACGATCCGGCGGAAATACTCATGCCGGGGATAAGACAGAAAAGACCGGCTGTCGGTCACCATGCCGACGAACTTAGACAAAACGCCCAAATTCATCAATGCCTGCATCTGCGCGCGCATTCCATCGATATTATCATTAAACCACCAGGCGGAACCAAATTGCAATTTAGAAACGGCGTCGTCGTTTTGGAAATTCCCAAGCATGGAACCGAGCACATAATTATCTTTCGGATTCAGCGCAAAAAGAATGGTTTTCGGAAGCGAATCCTCCTCGGCAAGCGAGTCCAGCAGACGCGAAAGCGGCTGTGCCACCGGGCCGTCGGCGATCGAATCATACCCGGTGTCCGCCCCAAGCAAACGGAACATTTTCGCATTGTTGTTGCGCATTGCGCCGATATGTATTTCCATCGCCCAGCCGCGCTGCGCGTACTCTTTTGCCAAATACCGCAAAAGCTCCGTCTTATAGGCGGCGACTTCATCTGCTGTCAACGCATCGCCGCGCAGAGCCTTTTTATAAATACGATTGATTTCGCCCGGCTCTGCCCGAAGGAAGGGCACCTCTGTCAGCGCCTGATCGGAAGCGCGGCAACCAAGGGAATCAAAGTCTTCTATGCGTGTTGCCAATGCGTCGCAAAATTCTTCAAAACTGTCCAGGCGTCTGTTTACGCGGCCTTCCAGATCATGCACCCAATCGGTAAAGGTCGGCAAGTCAATACCTAACGCTTTGTCAGGGCGGAAGGCGGGAATGACCTTACAGGAAAAATCCCCTTCCTCTTTCAGCATCCGATGATAATCCAGACTGTCCGCCGGATCGTCGGTGGTGGCAACACATACCACATTGGATTTTTCAATCAAAGCGCGGGGAGTAAAGCCCCCTGCTTTTATTTTTGCGTTGGCTGCTTCCCAAATGCGATCGCAGGAATCCTCACTCAACGGTTCATCAATGTCAAAATACCGCTGCAGCTCTAAATGCGTCCAGTGATACAACGGATTTCCCAAAAGATAAGGCATAGCGCACGCCCATGCCCGGAATTTTTCATAGGAAGAAGCATCGCCTGTGATCTTATTTTCCGGAATTCCCAAACTTCTCATGGCGCGCCATTTATAATGGTCGCCGCCCAGCCAAAGCTGTGTAAGATCCGCCGGGGTTTCATTTTCATAAATCTCCTTGGGAGAAAGATGACAGTGCCAATCAAAAATAGGTTCTGAACGACAGGCGGAGAAAAGCCGTTTGGCTGTGTCGGTGGAAAGCAGGAAATCATCATCCATAAATTTTTTCATAAAGAACACTCCTTAGGGTGTAGTAAACAAAGCAACGATCGAAAAACCGGCAGGTAAAAGATATACGCCTGCCACGGCGGCAAAATACAGGATACAGAAAACGCCGTAAATCGCCTTTTCCAGCGGCGGTAAAACGATTTGTTTTTTCTTTATCCATTCCCAAAGCAAAAGGACAAGGAAGACGATGGTTCCGGCAGCGCTTAGAAGCCATCCGGCAAAAGTTCCCTGCGGTACAAAATGCAGTTCAATTTCGCCGCTCCCCGGCGGAACGGAAACTGCCATCCAGCTTCCGAAAACCGGTGTGATCTCCACCTGACTGCCGTTTATTTGCGCGCTCCAGCCCCGGTCAAAGGAAACAGGAAGGAACAAATAGCGCGTATCGTCTCCGTCATTTTGATAAGAAACCGTAATCTGCCGCCCTTCCGCCAAAACGCGCGTACCGTCCTGCTGATGCAGAGAAATCAAATCCTGCATTTTTTCAGTGGAAAGGAATCCCAACGCCGGTTCGCTGTTGATCTTTCCCAGTACGCGCAGCGTTACCGTAACCGATTCATCCTCAAAAACGCCCAAAAGCAGACAATTGTTATTGTATTCGGAAGTATATCCCGTGTTGTCCTCCCGGTGATAGGACGGAACCGAAATCGTCTTGCCGTTCACCAAGATTTCCACCTGGTTCCAACTGAGAGCGGGTGCCGTCAAATACAGCACTTCCTGCCCTTTGGCCTGTAATTCATAAGTGATTTCTGTTGCTGTTTCGGTTTTTTCAGTCAGCATTTCCTTATCATTTTCCGGTGTTCGTACCAGATTGCCGCTGCCGCCCAAGGCATGATAAATCCGGTTCTGGTTATCAAAAATCGCTGCGCTGTTTCCGCTGAAAGTCTCGGTCAGTTCACAGGAAATCAGGGAATCATCACAAAGCATCCCCACTGGAAGGGTATACAGGTTGTTATACAGGGAATAATCCCCCACTTCACCTGTCTTTTGATACAATTCTTCGGGCAATTCCTCTTTGCTGACTGTTTCCGTCATATGCAAAAGGGCATCGGACAGCAATGTACCGCCGCCATCCAAAAGCAATGTGTAGGTAATGCTGTAGCCCAGCGCCCTCGACGCATACTGAAGGGAAGAAGGAATTTGATGCGTCCAATTGGACAGCGCCGCTTTGCCCATCACAAAACCGTAATTGATATTCAGCGACATATCCGGGTTATGCACACGCTCCAGCCCGGCGGGGTCGGCGCTGACTTCTTTTCCGATAGCAAGAGAGGGGGCGATGTATTCGGTATCGTGCTCACGCCGCTCATAGCGAATGGGGGAACCGCTCCCAACCGTTTGCATGGCAAAGGGGAACAGCATCCCGACACATAAAACCAGCGTTATGACATCCGCCACACGGCGATTGGGCAACTGTCGGATCAAATAAAACGCTAAAACCGAGCAAAACAAAATCGAGAGCGAATAAAGCAAGGAAGTCTGTTCCGATGAAAACGACCCGATCCTGCCGCCGAAAGAGGTAAAAGCAGCGGCAACAACCACAACCGTACACGCTACCCCTAAAAACACCCACAGGTACAAAAGCCCCTGCTGTTTTTTGTCTTCGTCCTTCTTTTTTTCATCGGCAGAAAAATTTTTTGCCGCCAATGCCAGCAAAAGAAAGATCGCGACAAAACCAAAACGATACGGAAAGTCTTTATATGAGCCAAAATGCAAAAGTGCCGCGCTTCCCTCTAAAACCAGGGGAGAAAAAAGCAGGAAAAGGGACAACAGCGCAAACTTTGCCGTTTTCAAATGTTTTTTATACGCCCGCAAGAGCAGCACCGTACCCAGAACGGCAAGCCCCATGCCATAAAACATCCAGATGGTATTTTCATTCAGTTCGGGCAGGGAGCTGAGGATTTCACGCCAGTCCGCCGTCAAACCATAGCGGGCAGAATTTCTCATTTGTAAAAATGCTGGCAGAAGTAAAAACATCGGCATTAAGCCGCCCACTGCCGTGCCCAGTCCAAGTTTAAAAACGGCAGAAGGGCGTTTTTGTTTCTCCAAAAGGGTAAATACATAAGCGCCGCTGATAAAAAACAGGCAGATCAGCGTCATGATGCCAAGATAAAAACTGGCAATAAGGCTCAGCGCCAAACAAAACGCATACGGAAAAATCTTTCCTCCGCACAGCATTTTTTCACAGAAATAAAACAGCAGCGGCAGTAAAATCAAAACATCCAGCCAGATGATGTGCATATAATACAAAAACACATACCCGGACAGCGCGTAAAGCGCCGACAAACAGGTAGCAAGCCCAACGGAAAGCGTCGGGAACCGCCGCCGGAAAAAGAACTGCGCACTGACAGCGCATAGCACCAGCTTGATGATAAGAAAAAGATTCAAAAAATCAACCAGACCATCCCGACTCGTCAGATACAACAGCAGATTCAGCGGACTGAGAAGCCCGTTGACGGCGGCAATGCCCACCATATTGACGCCGGTTCCCGACAAAAAATCGTAAAACAGCGCCTTGTCGCCATGGAGGAAATCATACAAGTGATAATACATCGGAATGTATCCATGGCACATATCCATAATCGCCGCGCTCTGTTCGCCGAATGGGAAAAACCCTTTTACCGCATATAACAGCAAAAGAAAAAACAACACGATGATCCCGCCGTAACAATACGGCAGAACCAATCGTGCTGTTTTTGGATTCGGTCGGTCAGTCTTTTTCCTCATTCCGCGTATCATCCTCCCGCGTAGCATCCGCTGCCGGCTCGGTATGTTTCTCCGCCCGCCCGGGCAAATACTCAGGGCTGACAAACCGTGCCTCGCCAATGGGAATGGGCTGTTGTTCCCCGAAATTCAGCCGTTCCTCTTCTACCACCAGCGGTCGCTTCATGATGCGCGAGTTGATATTCAAAACATATTCACCCAGGAAACCGATAAAGAACAACTGAACGGCGCCCAAAAAGAACATACCGATCAAAAGCGGCGCTGTTCCCATGGGATACTTATCCCAGTTGATCAATTTCAATATAAAGAATACCAAACCGATTACGGCGCTGATAAACGCCATGGCAAACCCCAAAAAAGTGGCAAGCCGCAAGCCGATCTTGGTGTAGGAAGTAAAGCTGAGCATGGCGGCGTCAAAAAGAGAATAAAAGTTGTTATGCGTCTTGCCCGCCCTGCGCTTTGCCTGTTCATAAGGAATATCCTTGCGTTTAAAACCAAGCTCTGCGACAATGCCGCGTAAAAACGGCCGGCTGTCATCGATCTGGCGCAGCACTTCAATGAAGGAACGATCATACAAACCAAAGCCGGTAAAATGTTCGATCTGCTCGACATCGCTCATTTTTTTGATTACCTTATAATAGCAGGTGCGGAAAAACCGCATGACGGGATTTTCCTTGCTGGCGGTTTTGATCGCAGAGACAATTTTATATCCTTTTTCCCACTCGGCAACCAGTTTCGGGATCATTTCAACCGGATCCTGAAAATCGGCGCACAATAAGATTGTGCAGTCACCGGATGACTGGCACATCCCATAATAGGGCGAGTTGAACTGCCCGAAATTCTTCGCGTTAAAAATCGCCTTGATTTTGGGGTTATTGGCGCACAAACCGCGAATCAAAGCACGCGTATTATCCTTGGAATCGTTATCGATAAAAATGATTTCATAATCATACTCCGGCAGGCTTTTTGCCATTTCATCGATAACAGCCTGACTGATGGGAACAACATTTTCCTCTTCATTAAAACAGGGGATCACGATACTGATGGTTTTCACAAACGGCATCCTTTCTGCTCTTTTTATAACCCGAGAACCGACTTGCGCCATGCGGCGGTGCGGCGGATTCCTTCTTCAAATCCGATTTTGGGAACAAAGCCTGTATCTTGTTTTAATTCCGACAGATCCGCCGTCAAACGCATGACCTGTCCGGGGGGATAGGGGATTTCACCCAAAGCAAGGGGCGCATCCGGCGACACCGTATCGCGCATTGCTGTAATATACGCCGCAAGGGTTCGGCTTTCACCGCTGCCCAAAGGATAGATCTTGCTTTCTTTTGCCTTTTCGCCAATCAGGTAAAAAGCCTCGGCGGCATCGTCGCAGTACAGAAAATCCCAGATCTGCTCGCCTTTGGTAAACGCGGCTTTTTCCCCTTTCAAGAACTTGTCAATGGAAGACGGAATAATGGAATTCGGAATGCTTCCCACGCCGAAAACGCTGAGAATTCGCACCCAGATATGCGTCAGCCCCAAATGTTCTGCATACAAACGCGAAAGCTTTCCGGATGCAAACTTTGCGATTCCATAACCGGTCACGGGGTTCACCGGCAGAGAAGCGCGCAGCACTTCATCGGTCGGCCCCCATTCCGCCTGAGAACCGGCACCCACAAACACACGGCAGCCGGTTTCTTTCGCAAGGGAAACGCAGTCGATGGTATAGCGGATGTTGTTGTTTTGCAGATATGCGTCATCTCTGCCGCCGCCAAAAGTCCCCAGCCAGGCAAAATGATACAGCACATCGCAGGGCTTGGTTATTTTGTCTTTTGCAGCAAGGAATTCCGAAATATCCGCGTCGATCACATGCACCAGTGGGTCGGTAAGGCATTCGATGCCCTCGGCTGTCCCCGGCTTGCAAAGCGCAAAGACCTCGACGCCGGCGGCAATCAGCCTGCGAATCAACGCGGTTGCGATCATCCCGGTCGCACCGGTCACTATTGCGGTTTTCATGCTATCACCATGCTTTTTTAATCGGGAGAACCGCGCCGCCGATCCAACGAAAAAGCGGTCAGGCGGCGCGGGTCGATCAATCTTTTTTTATCAGTGGAATATACATATTGGCCTTTAATTCCTCTTCGGGAAGGAAGGGTGCAAGATCTTCCAGCGGCGGAGAAACCAGCGTGCCATCCGGCAGTTTTTTGGTTGCCGATTTTGGTTCAAAATTCTGTTCGATGGTCACGACAATTTCACAGAACGCCGGGCCTTCTGTCGCCAAAGTGTCGGCTATGGCGTGATCCAGTTCGTCATTTTTGGCGGCCTTGAAATAAGGATAGCCATAAGCAGGCGCCAGTTTAGACATATCGGGGAAGGATAAATCCCCGCTTTGCGGTCCGATGCCGACATAATGGGACGCAAACATATTGGTTTGGGTCTGACGAATCGAATGATAGCCGGCGTTATTGATCATAAAGATCTTGATCGGCAGACGGTTTGTGATGATGGTTTGCAGCTCCTGTATATTCATCTGAATACTGCCGTCGCCGGTAAGCAAAATCGTTTCCTTGCCGCCGGTCGCATAGCAGGCGCCGATGGCTGCCGGCAGATCATAGCCCATGGAGGCAATGGCGGAATTGATAAAGAACCGCGAGCCTTTTTTAATCACAAAGGCATGAGAGCCAACAACACAGGCGGAGCCGTTGCCCACAACCGTCACCTGATTTTCCGGCAGTGCGTCCGATACTTTTTTTACGAAAGCATAGACATTTGCCGCGTAATCATCCTGGAAATGCTTGGGAAGAACCACCGGATACTTTTCTTTCCATGTTTGGCACTGTTTGACCCACGCGCCGGAAAACAGAGGCGTGCTTTCATCCTGCAAATAGTCCAAAAAACCCTCGATAAAGTCCTTAGCATCTGCCCACAGCGGCATATCCGGAGAAATCGTCGGTTTTTTCAGTTCTTCTGCATCGACATCCACAATGATTTTATAGGCGGCTCTTGCCCATGTCTGCCAATTATAACCGACCTGCCGGATGGACAGGCGGCTGCCGACGCTAAGCAAAACATCGCTGTTTTGGACGGCAAAATTGCCCGCTCTGTCGCCCATGATACCGGCTCGGCCCGTATACAGCGGATGGGAATCTTCAATCAAATCGATACTGTCCCAACCGGTGACGACCGGAATGCCCAGCTTATCGACCAAACGGCGGAACGGCTCATATGCCCCGGCAAGACGGATCCCCGCGCCGGCATTGAACACCGGGCGCTCAGATGCTTTCAGCTTTGCAACGATTTTTTCATAAATTTCTCTGCCGGGTTTTTCCGGAAGCACTTCATCATCTGCTCCGTCATAACCGTACAGATCGTCGGTATCTACCGTTGCGCCCTGAATATTCAACGGAATATCGAGCCAGCAGGGGCCGGGTCTGCCGCTGTGCGCAAGTGAAAACGCTTTTTCCAGGCAGTAACGGATCTTATTTTTATCCGTTACCATTTCACAGTATTTGGTCATGCAGGCAACTGCCTTACAGATGTCAAATTCCTGATCGCCCATGGCGCGAATAGCAAGCCCGGTAGAACGGGCGGTGGTATCATAACGAACCTGACCGGAAATAATCAGCATAGGGATGGAATCCAGCCAGCCGCCGACCACACCGGTAATGGCATTGGTGCCGCCGGGGCCGGTGGTCACGCAGACCGCCGCAATTTTGTTTTCCAGACGGGCATAGCTTTCTGCTGCGATGGCACACGCCTGTTCATGGTGATTGTATACACAGTGAAGCCCCTTCTGGTGTCCCAGCGCATCGTTCAGGTGCATCGCGCCGCCACCGGTAACGGTGAAGGCGGTGTCGATGCCATGCTCAACCAGAAAAGATGAAACATATTCGGCAACTTTAATTTTCATATAGTCCTCCCCTATTGGGTTTTATGCGTCGCCGCGCACAGCCTCAGTGACGATACGCGCCATATAATCCAACATTTCATCGGTCATCCCCGGATAAACGCCAACCCAAAAAGAATCGTTCATAATCCGGTCCGTCTGGGAAAGATCGCCGACAATGCGATACCCTTCGCCGCTCTTGCGCATTTCATCAAAGCACGGGTGCTTTGTCAGATTTCCGGCAAAAAGCATTCTTGTCTGCACGCCGTGTTTTTCCACATAATCTACGACCTTCTTGCGATCCACGCCCTCGCGGCAGGTCATGATAAAACCAAACCAGCTCGGATCGGCATTTTCGCAAGGCTCCGGCAGAATCAGCTTGTCGGAAACCGGTTCAAGCGCCTGATGAAGGCGGGCAAAATTGTGTTTTCTGCGCTCAACAAAAGACGGAAACTTTTCAAGCTGGGCACAGCCGATTGCCGCCTGCATATCGGTGGCTTTCAGATTGTATCCAAAGTGGGAATAAACATATTTATGATCGTAACCAAGCGGTAATTCACCATACTGACGGTCAAACCGATGACCGCAAAGGTTATCCTGACCGGATGCACAGGAGCAGTCCCGCCCCCAGTCGCGAATGGAACGCATGATCTTATTCAGCAGCGGATCGTTGGTATAGACCGCGCCGCCTTCGCCCATGGTCATATGATGGGGCGGATAAAAGCTCGATGTTCCCAGATCCCCGATTGTGCCGGTAAAATATTCTTTCCCGTCCAGCGTGTATTTGGAACCAAGAGCATCGCAGTTATCTTCGATCAGCCACAGGCCATGCTGGTCGCAAAACGCTTTGACTGTTTTCAAATCGAACGGATTTCCCAGCGTATGCGCGACCATGACCGCTTTGGTTTTGTCGGAAAGCGCTTTTTCCAAAAGAGAGGTGTCAATATTGTATTGCGGGATCGTAACATCTACAAACACCGGCACCGCGCCATATTGAATAATGGGCGTAACGGTTGTCGGGAACCCGGCCGCCACGGTGATGATCTCATCGCCGCGGTTTACCCGTCTTTCGCCCAGCAGCGGCGATGTCAGCACGCTGAACGCCAGCAGATTTGCGCTTGAACCGGAGTTGACCAGCGCGCAGTACCGTACCCCCAGATACTCGGCGAATTTCTTTTCAAACTCAGCGGTATACCGCCCGGCAGTCAGCCAGAATTCCAAAGCGGAATCTACCAAGTTGACCATTTCCGCGCTGTCATAAACACGGGAGGCATAGGGAATGCGCTGCCCCTCTCGGAAGGGCGGCTTCTGGTTGTGATAGGTATCGCAGTACGCTTTGACCGCACTGAGTATAGCTTCTTTTGCGTCTTTTTCCGTCATATTATCTAAATGTCCTTTCGCATTGTTCATTCCGGCCTGTATGAAAACTTATTCCGAAAAAAATTCCCGGATCTGGTTCAGCGCTGCTTCGGCAGTATCTCCCCCGGCAGCATAAACTTTTGTCCACTCAACGGTTTTTTCCACCGCCTGTCTTGCCGTCCAGACCGGCTGCCAGCCGAAGGTCTTTTTGACAAGGGAACAATCAAGTTTCAGGAAATTCGCTTCATGCGGACCGTTTTTCTGAACGGCTTCCCAAGTTTGCCCTTCGCCCCAGCTCTGGCAGAAAATGGTCGCCAGTTCGCCGGTAGTCAGGCAGTCCACATCGTTCGGACCGACATTGTAATACCCCTGCAAAGCGCTGTCCTGCGCCTGCAAGGCAACAATGGTCAGATAAACCGACAGCGGTTCCAGCACATGCTGATACGGCCGTGTGGAATTGGGATTGCGCACGCTGATGGGTTGTTTTGCCATGGCGGCGCGCACACAATCCGGGATAATACGGTTGTCCGCAAAATCGCCGCCGCCGATTACATTGCCCGCGCGTGCGGTTGATACCGCAATGCCTTTTTGGTCAAAAAAGGAAGATTTATAACTGTGCGTAACCAGTTCAGAACAGGATTTGGAATTGGAATAGGGGTCGAACCCGTCCAGCGGCTCGTTTTCCCGATACCCCCAGCACCATTCATTGTTGTGATAGACCTTGTCCGTTGTCACATTTAAAACCGAGCGCACCGAATCAGACTGCCGCACGCACTCCAGCAGATTGACCGTACCCATGACATTTGTTTCATAAGTATACCGGGGCTGCTCATAGGATGTCAGCACGATCGGCTGCGCCGCCAAATGGAAAACCAGTTCCGGGTTCGCCTCCTGGAACGCTTCACGCAAGCGATCGTAATCGCGGATATCGCCGATTACCGAATGGATCTGATCCTCAACGCCGATGATCGAAAACAAATTCGGATTGGTCGGAGGTTCCAACGCATAACCGGTCACATCCGCGCCGGCGTGCGTCAGAATTTTCACAAGCCAGGAGCCTTTGAAACCGGTATGACCGGTCACAAAAACACGCTTGCCTTTATAAAAATCAAGAATTTTATTCATATCGTTCTCCAAAGGTCAGCTCAATCCCAGTTTTTCCATGGCGCGCTGCCGTTCGCCCAGAGCTTTTCCAAAAGCTCTTTGTCGCGCATGGTATCCATTGGCTGCCAAAAGCCCTGATGCTTATAGGCGTTAAGCTGTCCGGTTTTTGCCGCCTGCTCCAGCGGGTATTTTTCAAAGACCGTGGAATCTCCTTCGATCAAATCAAAAATACCCTGCTCCAGCACCATAAAGCCGCCGTTAATAAAGCCGCCGTCCTGTGCCGTCTTTTCGCGGAACTCCTGCACATTCTGATTCTCATCGATATCGATCACACCGAAGCGCTGGGTCAATTGAATAGCGGTCAGCGTTGCCATCTGGCCTTTTTCCTGGTGGAATTTGACAAGCTCTTTGATATTGACATCCGAAACGCCGTCACCGTAAGTCATCATAAACGCTTCGCCGTTCAAATGCGGGCGGATCCGTTTAATTCTGCCGCCGGTCATGGTATTTAATCCCGTATCCACGACCGTGACCTTCCACGGTTCGGAATATTCGTTATGCACCAGAATTTTACCGCCGCTGGTAAAATCAAAGGTGATATCACTGCGATGCAGATAATAATTGGCGAAAAACTCCTTGATTACCTGCTGTTTATACCCGGCGCAAATGATAAAATCGTTGTAACCGTAAGCGGAATAATGCTTCATGATATGCCACATAATCGGCATTCCGCCGATTTCGATCATCGGTTTGGGACGAAGATGGCTTTCCTCGCTGATTCGGGTGCCAAAGCCTCCGGCCAGAATCACAACTTTCATAAAATAACCGCCTTTCTGCTCGGTGGAACCTGTTTCCTTTGCTTTATAACAAAAAACCTTTGGCGGCAAAACGCCGTCAAAACCGGTTTTCTGACAAACACAGTAGAATTATAATATATTTCAGTGAAAAAGTAAAGTCCTTATTGCGCGTCCCGCTTTACCTGTTTTCCACGGCAATGATGATCTGTCTGCCGGTAAAATCATAAATGGCAGCCACGCTTTCGCTGCCGCTTTTTTCAAACAATGCGGCAACCTTGGTCGCGTCAATGGTCTTTTGCGCGCAAACGAACCCGCAGGCTTCCAGATAATGAAGATAGGATTCAAACAAAACAAAATCCGTCACATTTCGATCGGCAGAATAGATGTACGCCACATATCCGATCTGATAAAGGGACTGTGTAAAGAGCTTGCCCGCGTAGTGATCAAAATCCGGCACCAGAGAATCGGGGTAAAAACTGTCCGGCTCCCGGGCACGGAAATTTACCCGCATAACACAGGACAGGCCCTTCCAGCGGACGGTAAACTCCGCCTCGCCGGGACGCTCGCTGGTCAGCGGCGCCGGTTCAATGGTAAAACCCTCTGTAATCAGGGCATGAGAGGCATCGGAATACACGGCAACGACCTGCACCTCCGCGGGATCAAAGGTGCTGCCGGCCTGCGGATCTTCACCGGTATAATAGGCGTAAATTGCCAGCGCTTCCCCTGTTTCAGGCACTCTGCCGACCGGATTGACCAGCGCGGAAAGTCCCACGGCAGCACGCAGAGCCATACGCGCATCCGTTGTGCTGACCTTGCCGTCGGCGTTGCAGTCGGCGGCAAAAGAAACCGCCTCGGGCATATCATCCAGCTGGGTCGCATAGCGCAACATCGCCCTTGCATCTGCGGTCTTGACATATCCGTCGCCGTTCACATCACCGAAAACCGCAAAAAGACCGATATCCAGCACCGATTCCCCATCGGTCACCAACACCAGCGTTCCGGTCGAAACACGCGTATCGGCATAGGGAAGGACAGTTCCTTCCGGTGAAAGGAACAGCATATTTTCCCCACAGTCAAAACGAAGCGCAGCATCAGCGAGCGTATCACCGGGAAGAAAGCCGGTCAAAATCTTAACGGAATCTGCAAGATAGACCGCAACGGTGTCCTCATGATCGGAAAGAGAAAGCCGCTCCTGAACGGCAAAAACCGGTATGCTGCCGCTGAAAACAAGCAGCAGGGACAGACACAGGCTGATCCATCGCACGGCGTTTTTTCCTGGCATGGGGAACACTTCCTTTCTGCGCTTTTCTTTATTGTACAATTTGTTTGATTGCTTGTCAAGAAAAACCATTCTTTTTGTCAAAAGCTCCAAGGAAATCCGATAAAATTCCCCCTGCTTCCCCTTAAAATCTAAACAAAAAACAAAAAACAGCAACCGGCTTTTTTATTATATTCTCTTAAAATAATTATTTTGCCGGGAAACGCTTGACAATCCACGATCTGGTGACTAAAATAAGCTGTATTCTTGAATTATTGTATAATAATATAAGCATGATATATATTTTAAAATTGAGGTGGAGCGTATGTATCGAATCATCAAAAAAGAAATTTTAAATCCTGCCACCACTTCGATGTGGATCGATGCGCCTGCCGTAGCAAAAAAAGCCCAGCCGGGACAGTTTATTATTTTGCGGGTGGACGAAGACGGCGAGCGAATTCCTTTGACCATCGCCGATACCAACCCGGACGAAGGCTCTGTGCGCATTATCTTTCAGGCTGTCGGAGCAACCACGCTGAAACTTTCCCAAAAGCAGGAAGGCGATTTCATTCAGGATTTTGCGGGTCCTTTGGGCAACGCAACCTTTACCAACGGGCTGAAAAAAGTTGCGGTCATCGGCGGCGGCGTCGGCTGCGCCATTGCCTATCCGGTTGCAAAAAAACTGCACCGAATGGGATGCGAAGTGCATTTTGTAGCGGGCTTCCGGAATCGGGATGCTGTTATTTTACAAGAGGACTGTGAAAAAATCAGCGATCGGTATATTCTTTGTACCGACGACGGCAGCGCCGGAAAAAAAGGCGTGGTAACCGATGCGCTCAAAGAGCTGCTTGACAGCGGCGAGAGATACGACGAAGTCTTTGCAGTCGGTCCGCTGATTATGATGAAATTTGTTTGCGACCTGACGCGCATTTACCGCCAAAAAACCGTGGTGTCCATGAATCCGATCATGATCGACGGCACGGGAATGTGCGGCGGCTGCCGGCTGACTGTCGGCAACGCGATTTGTTTTGCTTGCGTTGACGGTCCGGATTTTGACGGTCATTTGGTCGATTTTGATGAAATGATGAAACGCAACGGCGTGTACCGTGATTGGGAGCGCCATGCGTATGACGAAACCTGTAATTTGTTTAAGGGGGCGGCAAACCATGGCTGATCAACAGAAAATGAGAAGACAGCCCATGCCGGTGCTGCCGCCGCGGGAACGGGTACATTCCTTTGCGGAAGTCGCCCGCGGCTATGACGAAAGCGAAGCCGTTCTGGAAGCGGCGCGCTGCCTGAACTGTAAAAATGCGCCCTGCGTAAAAAAATGTCCGGTTTCCATTGACATTCCACGGTTCATTCAAAAAATCAGCCAGGGCGACCCGGAAGGCGCCTACAGCGTCATCACGGAACAAAGCTCGCTTCCCGCTGTCTGCGGCAGAGTTTGCCCGCAGGAAAGCCAGTGTGAAAGTGTCTGCACACGCGGGATCAAAGGCGACAGCATTGCGATCGGCCGTCTGGAGCGATACGCCGCAGACTACCACCGCAAAAGCGGAAATGCCAACCCCTCCGCCCCGCAAAAAAATAACCACCGCATAGCGGTCATCGGCTCCGGGCCGTCCGGTTTAAGCTGTGCCGGGGAATTGGCGCGGCGCGGCTATGAAGTAACCGTCTTTGAGGCGTTGCATCAGGCCGGCGGCGTGCTGGTTTACGGTATTCCTGAATTCCGGCTCCCCAAAAATATTGTAAAAAGTGAAATTGCCGCGCTCGAAAGTCTCGGCGTAACCTTCCGCACGAACACCATCATCGGAAAAACATATACCGTGGACGAGCTGTTTGACGAAGAGGGTTTTGAAGCGATTTTCATCGGCAGCGGCGCAGGACTTCCGCGTTTTTCCGGCATTCCCGGTGAAAGCCTCTGCGGCGTTTATTCCGCCAATGAGTTTTTGACCCGTACCAATTTGATGAAAGCCTACCTTCCCGACAGCTCGACGCCCATTCGCCCGGCGCGTAAAGTCGCGGTTATCGGCGGCGGAAATGTCGCCATGGACGCCGCCAGAGTCGCCAAAAGATTGGGCGCAAAGGATGTAACGATCGTCTACCGCCGTTCGGAAGAAGAGCTTCCCGCCCGCAGGGAAGAATATGAAAACGCGATGGAAGAAGGCGTCCATTTTCAGTTCTTAACCGCGCCGATACAGATTCTGTCCGATGTCAAGGGTTTTGCACGCGGTATGCTCTGTGAAAAAATGACCCTGGGCGAGCCGGATGTTTCCGGTCGCCGCCGTCCAATCCCGGTTCCCGATTCCGATTTTATCGTCGATACCGATTGCGTGATCGTTGCCATTGGCACTTCGCCGAACCCGCTGATCACCTCCACCACCGACGGCATCATTACCAACCAGAAGGGCGGCATTGAAACCGATGAAAACGGTATGACCAGCCGTCCGGGTGTTTTTGCCGGCGGCGATGCGGTCACCGGCGCAGCAACCGTCATTCTTGCCATGTCCGCCGGGAAAAAAGCGGCTGCCGCCATTGACCGGTACATTCAAAATAAAAAAGAAGCCTGACGGCTCCGCTTCGGGACAAGAATGAAGGCAGTGGATCTTTTTTGCAAATACACCAATTATTCTAAAATAGTTTTATATTTTTTAAGGATAATGTGCAATCTTGAAAAGATCATGAACAATGTATTGACAAAAGAATGAACAAAAGCGTATAATGATGACATCAGGACAAAGGCGTTCCCGGGAAACGCCCTTGTCCTGTTTTTTTATTCCTTACATTTTATTTTCTCGGAGGTGCATCATTTATGGAATATTCATTGATCGATACCCTTTGGGTATTCCTTGCAGCCATCCTCGTATTCTTCATGAATCTGGGCTTTGCC
This sequence comes from uncultured Clostridia bacterium, assembly GCA_944380845.1. Taxonomy (GTDB): domain Bacteria; phylum Bacillota; class Clostridia; order Oscillospirales; family Acutalibacteraceae; genus RGIG2774. The sequence goes on from CALWIU010000026.1 coordinate 94,037, forward strand.
AGCGTGGAAGCCGGTTTTGCCCGTGCAAAGAATACGGTCAACATTCTATCGAAAAACTTCATTGTGTTTGCTGTTTCCTCTTTGGGATTCATGCTGCTGGGATGGGGGCTGATGTTCGGCGGTGACAACCCGATTATCGGCACGGAGCATCTGTTCATTTTGGGGCAGGACGATCTTTCTTACTATGACAGTACACTGACTTCCTCGGTTCCCTTCTGGGGCAAATTCTTTTTCCAGCTGGTTTTCTGCGGCACGGCGGCAACCATTGTGTCCGGCGCAGTCGCTGAACGAGTCAAATATGTTTCTTTCATTCTGTTTTCCTTTGTTTTAACCCTTGTCATTTACCCCATTGCCGGACACTGGGTCTGGGGCGGCGGATGGCTGGCTGATCTGGGCTTTATGGACTTTGCCGGTGATTCGGTCGTTCACTCGCTGGGCGGTTGGTCTGCGCTGGCAGGCGCCATGCTTCTCGGCCCCCGTATCGGCAAATACGGGAAAGACGGCAAGCCGAAAGCGATCCCCGGTCACAGCATGTCGCTGGCGGTCATCGGTCTGTTTGTTCTTTGGCTTGGCTGGTTTGGATTCAACCCCGGCTCAACCATGAGCTTCCAGAATCCGTCGGATGTTTTCCATATTTTGATGACAACAAACACCTCTGCCATTGCCGCCGTACTGACTTCCACCATTACTTCATGGATCGTAATGAAAAAGCCGGATTTGGGCATGACCATCAACGGCTGTCTGGCGGGTCTGGTGGGCATCACCGGCGCCTGCGCTTATGTTACGGTCGAAGCCTCTCTGCTGATCGGCGCGCTGTCCGGCATTCTGGTTGTCTTTGCCGTATTGCTTTTTGACAAACTGAAAATCGACGATCCGGTAGGCGCGACCTCCGTTCATCTCTGCTGCGGCGTATTCGGCACCCTGTGTGTCGGCTTGTTTGCCAAAGAAGGCGTCACCTCCCTTTCCAGCGTAAACGGCCTGTTCTACGGCGGCGGATTCAGACAACTCGGCGTGCAGCTTCTGGGCACAGTTGCCATCGGCGCTTTTTCCTTTGTGGCTTCCGCGCTGGTCTGGTTTATCCTGAAAAAGACAGTCGGCATTCGCGTCACCCGCGAAGAAGAATTGCAGGGTCTTGATATCGGTGAGCATGGAAACATTGCCTATCCTGACTTTGCACCGGTTGCCGAATCTATTGAACAGAATGGTTCTGCTGCACCGGCCAACGCACCCGATGCACCCGCTGTACCGGCGGCAGTACTGGATAAATCTGTTCCCGTCGAACACCACGAGAAGCAGGGCGCTAAAATTACAAAAGTTACCATCCTGACCAATCAAAATAAATTTGCCGCGCTGGAAGAAGCGCTGGATCATCTGGGTATCACAGGACTTACGGTAACCAATGTATTCGGCTATGGCGCGCAAAAGGGTCATGCGGTATCTTTCCGGGGCAGCCCGATTACATCCCGGCTTTTGCCGAAAATCAAAGTAGATATTGTTATCTGCAAGGTGCCGGTAGACACGCTGGTACAGACGGTACAAAATACGCTGTACACCGGCAGCTACGGCGATGGAAAAATCTTTATCTATGATGTAGAAGACGCGGTCAAGATCCGCACGGGAGAACGCGGCTATGATGCCTTGCAGGATGAAGATCCGAAGGCAGCAACCTGATTCTCCTGCCGCAAACGCTCGCTTTTTCCTCTCATCAAATGCCATACACAGAAAGAACCGCTGTCCGGCAACGGACGGCGGTTCTTTCTGTGTATAAGAAACGCTTTTCTTTTCCGCAACGCCAACACCGGCAAAAAAATAAAAGCTTTGACGATATTCGCGCGGCATACGGCTGTTTTCCTGTCTTTCAGCCGAACATATCGCGATTCTTTGCTGCTGGCTGCTTCGGCAGGCTACCCGCTTGCCTGTCACAACGACAGACGCCGTTCCGGCGCGGGAAAGGTCTGTTTTTTCGATGTTTCACCCCTGCGCAGCTTCTCCCCTGCTCTCTGCATGCCGATACATTCTCTGCATAAATACGCGTGCAGGATCGTGCGTTCCTTGCCAAACAAAAAAACCGAAGACAATACTGTCTTCGGTTCCAGCCGATTGTTAATAAATCAGAATTTCCGAGGGGTCTTTGAAGATTTCTTCCAAGCGAACAAGGAAGGGTTTTACCTCGCCGAAATCCAGCGCGCGGTGATCGAAAACGATATTCAAAGGAAGGATATCCGCAGAAGTAATAATCTCATTTCCGTTTTCATCCGTGCGCACCACAGGTTTTTTATTTACAGAGGAAATGCCGATGGCGCAGATCTGCGGCGGGATAATCATCAGAAGAGCAACCGCACCGTCAATGCCTCTGGTAATGGAGCCGATATTTGAAATCGTGATCGTCCCCTGCTTCAGGTCGGCCTTGGTGATTTTTTCGTTGTCCGGAATGGCATCATAGGCTTTTTTCGCTTTGCCTTTTAACGGTGTAATACGGTGACGCTTCGCCGTTTTTGAACCGATCAGGCGCTGAATCACGCGCAGGATCTTTCCTTTCCGCAGTGCCTCAAAGGTATCATTCATGGAAACGGAAATCATCGCTTCGTTCAGATCGGTCTTTTTGATTTTCTCTGCGGTTTCCTGCATATATTCGGTCATATTGCCGAGGCTGCGGTTCCCCATATCTTTCATATTGATGGTCATCATGGTCTGATCCGGCAGGATCCACGGCATGGAAACATCAATATTATCGTACTGGATAATCTTACCACGAACCAGCTTACGCTCAAAATGAATGTGCGCGTTCATCTGGGGAGCGGCTTTGATCGCTTCGGTCAGCGCCTTTAAAATAACAGTGTTCAGGGTAATATGCTTACCCTCAGGAAGCGCCGCGTCAAACTCCTTGTACTTCTTAATAAATTCCGTCACATCCGGCTCATAGATATAACTGACATGAGGGATGTTTTGCCAGCTTTCGCTGGTCATGTTCGCGACGATCTTGCGCTGGATTCCGAAGCGACTTACTTTTCTGATTTGCCCTTCCACAATAAAAAATACCTCCTGAAAATATAATCTTATTCAAAATATGGTATGATACTCAAAACAGAAAAAATAAAGAAACTTTGGACAAAATTTACATTGCCAATATTTTACCAGAGATTCATGATAATTGATTTTAAACCGCTTGAACATATTATGAACAAGCCAAATATTTTGCTACCGATTTTTGTTATATTCCTATATTGTAATAAAAATTGGTTATTTTGCCGAAAAATCTGCTTTTAAATAATTATCAGGTGTCTATGAATATGGACAGCCTGTTACCTCTTTTAGACTTCTTTGGGCAACGGATTGACAAAAAATATACTTTGGCGGTATAATAAAAAACGAAGAAACGGAGGTTTTCTTATGAACGATGTTTTACAAAATATCCGCGCACGCAGAAGTGTTCGCGCCTTTGAAGACAAAGCCATTCCCGAAGAAACAATGCAGGAAATTCTGGACGCCGGACTGTGGGCGCCCAGCGCAATGAACCGCCAGCTTTGGCAGTTTACCGCCGTCAGCAACAAGGAAAAGCTGACCGCCTTGCAAAACGCCCTGAAGGCTATTTTGGACAGACCGGACTACGGTCGTTTTTATAATGCCGACACACTGGTTCTGGTATCTGTACCGAGAGACTATGAACACGGCATTGCCGATTCCGCCTGTGCGCTGGAAAATATGTTTTTGGCAGCCGCATCTCTGGGGGTTGGCTCTGTTTGGATCAACCAGTTCAAAAACAACTGCGACGACGCTCGTCTGCGCACGGTGCTGTCTGACTGTGGCATTCCCGCCGATCATGTCATTTGGGGCGCTGCCGCCCTGGGCTACGGCAAACCGCAAAATGCAACCCGCGAAAACAAGGGCAAAGTGGTTTATATTCGCTGAGAATCGCCGGATTCGGCACGGTGAAAACCGTGCCGATTTTTATCGAAACTGGGATGGATTTTTTGATGAAGAAGAAGCAACACATTGCCAGCCGCGCGCTGCGCGCAGCATTTCCCAAAACACTGCCAATTTTGGCAGGTTTTCTGTTTTTGGGGTTTTCATACGGTATGTATATGAATGTCTCGGGCTTTTCGTTCCTTTATCCACTGTTTATGAGTCTTTTGGTCTTTGCCGGATCGGTAGAATTTGTCGCAGTCAGTATGCTTTTGGGCGCTTTTGATCCGGTGCAGGCGTTGCTGATGACGATCATGATCAATGCGCGGCACCTGTTTTACGGCATCTCCATGCTGGACAAATACCGGGGCGTGGACAAAAAGAAAAAGCCCTATTTGATTTTCGGGCTTTGTGACGAAACCTTTTCCATTAACTATACGGCAGTCATCCCGGAAGGAATCGACCGGGGCTGGTTCTATTTTTTTGTTACCCTGCTCAACCAGATTTACTGGGTCGGCGGCGCTACGCTCGGTGGGCTGTTCGGCAGTGTGATCCCTTTTGAAACCGAAGGTTTGGATTTCGTTATGACCGCCCTGTTTGTGGTCATTTTTCTGGATCAATGGATGAAAGAAAAAAACCACTTCAGCTCTTTGACCGGGCTGGCGGTATCACTGATCTGCCTGCTGATCTTTGGTTCAGACCATTTTATGATTCCGGCCATGATAAGCATTCTGCTTTTGCTCACCCTGTTGCAAAAACCCTTGGGAAAGGCGGGTGAGCCGGCTTGACAACCAATCAGCAAATCATCACCATCGCCATGGTCATTCTCGGCACAATGCTGACGCGCTTTTTACCGTTTTTGCTTTTTCCAGCCGGGAAAAAGACGCCGAAATACATTCAATACTTAGGCAAAGTTCTGCCTGCCGCGGTCTTTGGTCTATTGGTCATTTACTGCGTGAAAGATGTCAGCGTACTGCAAGGCAATCACGGCATTCCGGAAATTCTTGCTATTGCGCTGACTGCCGGCCTTCATCTCTGGAAAAAAAATATGTTTTTGTCCATTGCCGCCGGTACGCTTTTTTATATGGCGCTGGTGCAATTTGTCTTTTAAGCGCTGTATAATCTCCTTTTGTTCTCCGTATACTATCAGTAGAATTGAATACGGAGCGATGAAAATGAAGAAGAAAAAAAGACGCATTGCCAAAAACATCGGTGCGTTGGACGCCATGGGAAACAGCGTGGCATCTGCGAATGAATGCACCGGGATGATTCCCAACGGAGAAGATTCTGAAACAGCACAGGAATTTTATAATGAAATGATCGACTTTTTGCCCCACGGCGTCATTCCGGACGATAAGTATCGAGAAGAGTAAGAGAAAAAAATAAGGCGTTTTTTGTCAAAACCCATTGGATTTTGCGAAAAACGCCTTGTTTTTTTATGTCGGAAGGACTATGATAGATCATTAAACAAATGAGGGACGCGATCATATGGACATCAAAAGTATCAAAAGGGATCTTCAAAGGGAATACCCCTTCCGGCTGGAATTGCACGCCCATACCAGGCCTGCTTCCCCCTGCGGTGACATTCCCCCAGAAACCGTCATAGACACTTTCTATCGCTCGGGATACAATGGCATTGCCATTACCAATCATTTTTTCTGCGATCTTTTCTCGCGCTATTATCACGCAAAAGACAAACAGGAGGTGCTGGACAAGTATCTTTCCGATTATTATAAAGCCCGTCAGGAGGGCGAAAAAGTCGGCATGAAAGTCTATCTGGGCGCCGAGCTGCGCTGGCAGAGTACGGGCAACAATGACTATCTGCTGTTTGGCATCGATGAGCATATGCTGTCTGATATCTATGATTATATGAGCGCAGATCCTGCAACCTTTGTTCGGGACTGCAAAAGCGAAAAGAGCTTCTTTTTACAGGCGCACCCCTTCCGTGAAGATATGACAAGGTTCGACCCTGCGCTGCTGGACGGAGAAGAGGTTTTTAATCTGCACCCAAATCACAACTCTGCAATCGCCTTTGCCGATCAATTTGCCGAACAGCACCAAAAAATCAAGACCATGGGCACCGATTATCACCACGAAGGACATCACAATCTCTGCTCGACGAGAACCAAAATTTTGCCGAAGGATTCCTTTGAACTGGCAAGCACCTTAAAAGCCAACGACTTTATTTTTGAAATAACCGGATCGATTATCCTGCCCTGATCCCCGTGCCGTGAATACAGAAAAAAAGAGCTGCCGCAAATGAGAAAATCATTTACGACAGCTCTTTTGCTATCAATCGAAAAATCAGGAAAGAAGCGCGCGGTCGTTTGCGAACTCCGAACCGCTGATTTCTTCAAATTTATGAAGCAATGCCTCAACGGTCAGTTTCTTTTTCTCCTCACCGGAGATATCCAGAATAATCCGTCCCTCGTGCATCATAATCAGGCGGTTGCCATAGTTGATGGCATCGTTCATATTATGCGTGACCATCATTGCGGTCAAATGCTCATCCTTGATAATTTTATCGCTTAGCGCCAAAACCTTTGCCGAGGTCTTGGGATCCAGCGCCGCTGTGTGCTCATCCAAAAGCAGAAGTTTTGGCTTTTGCAGCGTCGCCATCAAAAGCGTCAGCGCCTGCCGCTGACCGCCGGATAACAGCCCGACTTTAGAGGTCAGACGGTCTTCCAAGCCCAAACCAAGCGTTTTCAAAAGCTCCTTATAATGCGCTTTTTCCTTAGAGGTCACGCCCATACGCAGGGTGCGTCGTTTGCCGCGGCGAGCCGCCAGCGCAAGATTTTCTGCAATCTCCATGTTTGCCGCCGTGCCCGTCATCGGGTCCTGAAAAACCCTTCCGAAATATTTGGCGCGCTTGTGCTCCGGTTTGTTGGTTACATTGATCCCATCCACCACAATAGAGCCGCTGTCGGCAGAATAAACACCGGAAATCATATTTAAAAGCGTGGACTTACCGGCGCCGTTGCCGCCGATCACAGTGACAAAATCGCCGTCCTGAAGCGTCAAATTGACATTTGACAGCGCAACCTTTTCGTTGATGGTTCCGGGATTAAAGGTTTTGCTTAAGTTGGTGATTTCAAGCATCTGCCTTTCCCTCCTTCGGCTGTTTGTCTTTTTTGCTGCTTCTCTTGCCGGACAATTGGTTTTTCCAGTAGGGAACGCCCAGGAAAACGGCAACCACCAAAGCAGAGAACAGCTTCAGATCGTTGGTATTCAGACCGATCTTCAGAACAATGGCAATAACGATGTAATAAATGACGCCGCCGATCACACAGGCGAACAATTTCAGAGCAAAATTCTTAAAGATCTTGCCAAAGATCACTTCACCGATGATGACAGCCGCCAGGCCGATGACGATGGCGCCTCTGCCCATGTTGATATCGGCGTTGGCACTGAACTGCGCCAGCAGACCGCCCGAAACGGCAACGATACCATTGGAAAGCACCAGACCGAAGATTTTACGGGATGAAGTGTTAATGCCATTGGCGCGAGCCATGGCTTCATTGGCGCCGGTCGCGCGGATGGAATGACCCATTTCCGTGCCGAAGAACCAATACAGGATTGCAATAATCACCACAATGAAAATGGCGGCAGTCAAAATCGTCTGCGGCAGAAGATTTTCATTGGACGAAACAATCAGATCATATTTTCTGTGACTGATGGGCGTATTGGCTCTGCCGCCCATAATGCGCAAATTGATCGAATACAGAGAAAGCTGGGTTAAAATACCGGCAAGGATGGCGGGAATCCCGAAAGCAGTATGCAAAACGCCGGTCACAAGTCCCGCCGCGCAGCCTGCAAGGAAGGCAACAAATAAGGCAAGCCAGATATTCCAGCCGGAAGTGGTTAACACAACCAGCACCGCGCCGCCGGTAGCAATGGAGCCGTCAACAGTCAAATCGGCAAGATCCAATACGCGGAAGGTAATGAACACGCCGATTGCCATAATGCCCCAGATCATGCCCTGCGCGATCGGCGAGGGCAGCGATTGCAGGAACTCTAAAACCATGAAATACAAAACTCCTTAACATGCCGAAAGAAAGCGATAAGTCTCCTTACCGCTTTCTTCCGAATATTTAGCCTTTCGGCTTTTCTTTACTGAGCAGCCGTTTCATCCTCAAGAACAATGGCTTCATAGCCTTCGGGAACGGTGATGTTCAGCGCTTCACAACGCTCGGTGACAGCTTTTTTCGTCAGGCCATCGGAATATTCGATGGGCATGGTGGCGGGGTCGGCGCCGTTGACAAGAATGTCATACGCCATTTCGCCGGTCTTTCTGCCAAGGTCATAATAGCTGATGGAAAGCGTCGCAATACCGCAACCTTTGCAGATGCCCTCTTCACCGGCGATGATGGGAACACCGGCAGCCTCAGCAACATTATTGATCGCCTCGGTGTTGGAAGCGGCAGTATTGTCGGTCGGGATATAAACGACATCGGAATTGTCAACAGCAGTCTGCGTAACCTGCTGAACATCGTTGGTATCAACAAAAGTATAAACTGTGGAGGTCAAACCAAGTTTCTGCAGTTCTTCGGCAACGACATCTGCCTGATATTTGGAGTTGGACTCAGCGGAGCAGTACAGAATGCCGACTTCTTTTGCATCGGGGCACAGCTCTTTGATCATGGCAGCCTGCTGATCCAGAGGAGCAAGGTCAGCGGTACCGGAAATATTCATGCCGGTTGTACCGGTCCAGTTGTCGATCTGAAGAGCGGTTGCATAATCCGTAATGGATGTGCCGAGGATCGGAATATCTTCTGTAGCAGCGGCAGCAGCGACAAGCGCGTCGGTTGCATTCGCCATGATCAGGTCAACATTGGAAGCAACAAACTGAGAAACGATGGTGGTGCAGTTTGTTTTTTCACCGGAAGCATTCTGATAGGAAAATTCCACTCTATCGCCGAGCTGCTCAGTCAGATAATCCTGGAAGCCTTTGGTGGCAGCATCCAGCGCGTCGTGCTGAACGAACTGGCAAATACCAATGGTGTAAGTATCCGTTGCGGAACCGGCAGTCGTACCGACTTCGTCGCCGGTGCCGGGGGTTTCCTCGTTATTGCACGCGGCAAGGGCGAAGAGCATCACAGCGGCAAGCAACAGTGCGATGAGTTTCTTCGATTTTTTCATAGACTTTTCCTCCATTTTTATAAAATAAAAAGCGATGCGGCATTTTAAGTGAAACCGCACTAACAGAATATAGTATAGCCGATTGTTCACAAAATGGCAATAGACAAAATCCACAAAATACTTTAGCAATTTAAAGCAAAAACACCAAAAAGCATTACAGGAGAGCCGATCGGAACACCGGCTCCCCCGCTTTTGCTTTTCCCTTTATTTTTTTACGATCCAGTACGCGCCGTCGGCTGCCGGGCGCACCGTTCTGCCGTCGGCAAAGGCATATCCCTGCGGCAAGCGAAGCGTTCCATAGGAATCCCTGTCTTTTTGCAAAATCAGCAAAATCCCGCCGTTTTGCCTGACCCAACGGACTTTTGTTCCTTTAAAACCGGCGCTCACAGAAGAAAGCAGCGCCGGGAACACCGGAACAATATCGACCCGGTGCGAATCGGTTTTTTCATCGTTCACGCGAATGCCGCCGAAATACTCGATAAACCAGGCACTGATATCCCCGAAGAAATGATGATTCAAAGAATTCACATGTTCGCTGTAAGGCGCGAAGTCCTCACACAGAGCGGTTTCACCCCTTGCGACCCATTCACCGTAGGAAGGAGCGGTTTTCTGCGTCAGAATGCGCAAAGCAAGATCCGCATCGCCATGCTCTGTCAGGACCCGGAACAAAACTCTTGCGCCCAGAACGCCGCAGTCGATATGATCGTCGGCTTCATGAATCATTTGGAGCAGCTTTTCGTAAGCAGCCGGCGTTTCTTCCGGCGTAAAAATACCATAAAACAACGCCATGGCCTGGGAGGTCTGGCAGCAGCCCGCTGCAGTCATGGTCTTTTGGTCAATCAAATGCGCCCGGATCGCCTCATAGAGCGAATCCACCAGCGTGTCACACACCGCAGCGCCTTCGTCCTGACGGATGACACGCAAAAGAAATGCCGTTTTTTTGGCAATGTCCCGGCTGATAACGCTGTCAGTAAACAGAAGCGGCGCTTTCGGGTTGCCGTGCGGTGCGCACCAATCCCCCAAACCAAGGGCAAGCAATCCGTTTTCATCGCGCCTGGCTGCAAGATAGCGGCAATAATTCAGCAGGGCGCCGGCATTCTCGGCAATCACGGACGGGTCACCGGTAAAGCGATAGCAAAGATCGGTCAAAGTGACCAGAACCTGATCCCATGCCGGTCCATTGCCCCAGTCAAACCCCCAGCCGGTGGTGGGAATGATGCCCGGAAGGCTGCCATTGCCGCGCGCGGCTTTCCGAATATGCAAAAGCCATTCACGATAGTTATCCGCCGGATCAAAATTCAAAAAACACGCTTCGGCGGAAAGTGCCGCGTCGGCGGTCCAGCCGTTTTTTTCACGATGGGGACAATCGGTTGGGAAGTGGAAAAAGTTTGCCAATATGGACCGCTCCGTCATTTCCTGCAAGCGATTCATCGTTTCATCCGAACAGGAGAAACCACCGCGTCTGCCCAGATCGGAATGAGCGACGGCAAAAGACAAAAGGGACGGCTGTGCCTGATGAGAAGTAATGCCGCTGACCAACGCGTACCTTGCCCCATGGTAGGTGAAACGGGGCATATAGACCTCTTCTTCACCGCCGCGGCAGATATAGACATCTTTCTGCAAGCCCGGCGGGAGCTGCCGGAATTCCTTGCGCAGGAAATCGAACCGAATATTGGACACATCAAAATGTCCGTCGTCGTTGATATATTCGCCGAAAATCATTTCCACGCGCTGCCCGCGTTCCCCTTTGATGTGCAGGATCGGCACACCGGCCGTATTGACGCCAAAATCATAAAGATATCCGCAGACACACTCCTCCCGGTCAGGGAAGGTAAGCACATCGTTCCGAACGCTTTTTGCCCCCAGAATCTGCTCTATTTGGATCGGCTTGCCCCGGCAAAGCGTTTTTTCCCCTTTGGGAGCCGTCGCCTTTACCGCAGGTGTCCAGCTGCTGTCGTCAAAGCCGGGCAAATTCCACCCGTCTATTTCCTGTCGGGCGTCATATACCTCGCCACCGCGAAGATCGTCCCATAGCACCGGCGACGGCGCGCAGCAAAAACGCTCGTCCGCCTCAAAAGAATCGGTTCTGCCGTCTGAAAAAGTCATACCGCAAAAGACTGACAGCAGCGGGGAGGAACGAAACGATGCCTTGTCAAAGTCCCAGACATAACCGCACATGGCGTTTTGCATTCCGTTTCCGAGCTGAAACGCCAGCACATTTTCCCCCGTTTGCAGATAAGGGGCAATGTCATAGAAATCATAATCCAAAACATCGTCAGGGTTCGTGATATAGGGAGAAAGCAGCCCTTTTGTCAGGCGAACGCCGTTGACCCATAATTCATAAAACCCCAGCGCCGAAACCGTCAGCACCGCTTCTTCCGGGTTTTCCGGCAACGAAAAACTGCGTCGAAGATAGGGTGCGCTGACCGGTTTGGTGATTTCCGCCATCTCTGTTGTGGCACAGATGAAGGAATCGGACAAATGATACTTCATAAAAACCCTCCGTTAGCAAGAAGGATCCGAGCCGGAAACCTGTTTTTCCGATTCGGATCCCTGTTTGTTTCAAAAATCAGCCGACATTTTCCGCAAGAAATGCCAACGCCTGCTCGCTCAGCATCGCGGCGTGCGTTTCATTGAGCATATGACCGGCGCCCTCTACGGTAACTTTTTCCGCAGAAGCAAGCGCTTGATCCATCTCGGCACTCATAGAGCCGGAGACAACCAGATCCTTATCGCCGCGAACAAGAAGGATCGGCATTTTCAGTTCGGCAAGAGCTGCATAATCCGTCGGACGGGCGTTAGCAGCCATATACATCATACCAAGGCCGGAACCATCCACAGTCAGCGGATCGGTCAGCGTCGAAAGATCATACTGCATTGAATAATCCCAATCCATTGTCGCCATATACATCATCAAACGGACAAGGCAGGTCAAACGGACGGCAATTTTGAGCATAACTGACAGCATTCCGCCCATAAAGTCGGAGGTCATAAGATTTTTCATACCGTCGCTCACAGCGTTGATCGGCGCAGGCGCATACAAAAGCAGCGCCTGAACGGATTCCGGTTTGTCGCAGGCAATGTTCAGCGCAACACCGCCACCCATAGACTGGCCGGCAACGATCCAACCCTCTCCGGGCGCCAGCTCTTCCATCAGGCCTTCAACCAGCGTTTCGCGGGGGATCAGCTCGGTATCGGCATTTTCACGGGTGCTGTAGCCAAAGTTCGGCAAATCCACCAGAACGCAGGTGTAGCCTGCATCGCTCATCAGATCTGCCATCGGCTTGAAGCTCTCGCCCGAATAGAAGAAGCCATGCAGGAACAAAATGTTACCCTTGCTCTCCCCTTCCGGTTCGATTACGCGATAGTGAATGCTGTAGTCGCCCTGATGATAAAACTGACTGTCATCAAAAGGCGTCTGCAAATCGGCTGCCATCGCCGGAATCGCCAGAGAGAACAGCAGCACAAAAGACAAAAGGACGGATAAGACTTTTAAACCAGTTCTTTTCATGCGAATTCTCCTTTTCTGATTAAGATTCCTGATGATCAGACTTGACGGTCACGGCAATGCCAAGTTCTTCAAGTTGTGCGGCATCTACCGGGGACGGACATTGCGACATGGGTTCGGTAGCATCCTTGAGCTTCGGGAAAGGAATGACATCCCGCAGGCTCTCAGCCCCAATCATCTGCATCATTAAGCGATCAAGACCGATTCCCATGCCTCCGTGAGGCGGCGCGCCGTAGCGGAAGGCGTCCAGCAGGAAACCGAATTTATTCTGCGCTTCCTGTTCGGAAAGACCCAGCAGGCGGAAAATGCGGTCCTGAAGCTCGGGATCGGTGATTCGGATCGAACCGCTCGAAAGCTCAATTCCGTTAAGCACCAAATCATATGCCTTGGCGCGGACATTGGCTTTATCGCTTTCCAGATACGGAAGGCATTCATCCAGCGGCGCCGTAAAGGGGTGGTGCATTGCAACAAACTGTCCCAGATCTTCATCCCAGTCAAAGAAGGGAAACTCAATTATCCACAGGAACTGGAATTGATCCTTCGGAATGATATCCAGTTTACGGGCAACCTCACAGCGAAGCAGTCCCAAAACAGACTGGCAAAGTGAATTTTTTGATTCAGCAATCAAAAGCACCACATCACCAGGCTCAGCGCCTGCCTTTTGCAGAATCTGCGTCATCTTTTCCTCGGAAATAAACTTTCCGAAAGAAGAACTGATGCCGTCTTCGGTCCAACGAACCCAGGCGAGTCCCTTCACACCCGACCCTTTTACAAAGTCGGTCAGTTTATCGATTTCCTTACGGCTCAGCGTCTTGACGGCGTGTTTTGCGGTAATGCCGCGAACCGAACCGCCGGCGGAAACTGCGTTTTCAAAGACGCCGAACCCGCAGTCCTTAACGATATCGCTGACATTGTACAATTCCATGGCGAAGCGCGTATCCGGCTTATCAGAGCCGTACCGCTCCATGGCATCGGCATAAGTCAGCCGGGGCAGAGGTACGGGAACCTCAACGCCGATGGCTTCACGGAAGACCCGGGCAATGTATTCTTCAATGATTTGAAGCACATCTTCCACTTCCACAAAGGACATTTCCAGATCGATCTGGGTAAATTCCGGCTGCCGGTCGGCTCTGAGGTCTTCATCCCGCAAGCAGCGGGCAAATTGGATATAGCGGTCAAACCCCGCAACCATGGAAAGCTGTTTGTAAATCTGCGGGGACTGCGGCAGCGCGTAAAAACTTCCCTTGTGCAGACGGGAGGGAACCAAAAAGTCCCGTGCGCCTTCCGGTGTGGATTTCATCAAAAGAGGCGTATCAATTTCGATAAATCCTTTTTCATAAAAATAATCACGGGTGATCTTTGAAACTTTATTGCGAAGCAGGATGTTGCGCTGCAAATCGGGACGGCGCAAATCCAAATAACGGTATTTCAGACGGGTGGTTTCCGCCGTCGGGCAGTTTTCAATAATCTCAAAAGGCGGCGTTTCGCTCTTGCCAAGGATTTTCAGAGAATGAACCGCCAGTTCAATATCACCGGTCGCCAGCTCCTTGTTTTTTGCCGAACGCTCACGAAGGATGCCGGTCGCCGCCAATACATATTCGTTGCGAACGGTTTTTGCCTTCTCCAGCGTATCAGCAGGAGTCTGCTCATCAAATGCCAACTGCAAAATACCTGTACGATCCCGCAAATCAATGAAAATCAGAGAACCCAGGTTTCTTCTTCTCTGCACCCAGCCGAAAACTGTGATTTCCTTTCCGGCGTCTTGCAAACGAAAATCGGCGCAATAGCCGCTTCGTTTGAGTCCTGCCAACAGATCCATATCCGATCCAGATCCTTTCCTTCTGTTACTTAAGACAATGGCGGGCGTTTCTTGCCGCCGTCGATCACACGCAAAAAACCATCCGCCGACGGCAGATCCGTGTCATCTGTAAAATTTTTCATCATCGCTTCAAAATCGTGATCGATAATCTGATCGAAATCATCGATAAACCGCACAAGCGAAAGCGTCTGCGTCTCGCCGGTACGCATATTTTTCAGCATGGCGTTTCCGCTCGCCAGTTCGTTTTCACCGATCACAACGGTGTACGCCGCTCCGAGCTTGTCCGCGTATTTCATTTGCGCTTTCAGCGAACGGCCGCAAAGATCGCGCTCCGCAAAAATCAACTGGTCGCGCAAAGCGGCTGTCATCGTCGAAACGGTTTCCACAGCCTTTTTATCGGCTGCCAAAAGAAAAATATCACACCGAGCCGGTTCCGGGAACGGGCAATCGGTATTTTCCATCAACAGTTTCAGACGCTCTACGCCCATACCGAACCCCAGAGCAGGCAAGGATTTGCCGCCCATTTCTTCGATCAGACCGTCATAGCGTCCGCCGCCGCAAACGGTTCCCTGTGCACCAATTGCATTGGAAACAAATTCAAAAACCGTTCGCGTATAGTAATCCAGTCCCCGGACGATTCGGGGATTCACGGTAAAATCCACATTCAGAACACGAAGCTCTTTCTGAACCCCGTCAAAATGACGGCGGCAATCATCGCACAAATAATCCAGAATGACCGGCGCGTCCTTTGCGATTTCAGAACAAACCGGACTTTTGCAATCCAAGATCCGCATGGGGTTCTTTTCCAGCCGTCCTTTGCAGGTATCGCAAAGAGCGTCCAGATGTGCGGTGAAATATTCTTTCAGCGCCTTGTGGTATGCCTTCCGGCACTCCGGGCACCCAATCGAATTGATTTCAAGGGTAAGGCCTTCCACGCCAAGCTCATAAAAAACCTGCTGCGCCAGCGCGATAACCTCAGCATCCGCAAGAGGCGATTCCGCGCCGAAACACTCCACGCCAAACTGGTGGAACTCACGCAGTCTGCCCGCCTGGGGCTTTTCATACCGGTAACATGAGGTTTTATAATAAAGTTTCTGCGGCATTAAACCGCCGTTCAGGCCATGCTCCAACAGAGCGCGAGCCGCACCGGCTGTTCCCTCCGGACGCAGGGTAATGCTTCTGCCGCCGTTATCGGTAAAGGTATACATTTCTTTTTGTACAACATCTGTCGTCTCGCCGACAGAACGCTGAAACAGCTCCGTATGCTCAAAGACCGGCGTGCGAATCTCACGGTAACCGAAAGACTCGGCAACCGCTGTAAAAATCTGCTCCAGATACTGCACTTTATAGATCTCATCCGGCAGCATATCCGCTGTACCGCGCGGCGCTTTGGTCAATAAAGCCATGAAACGATTTCTCCTTTCTCATTAGAAAAAATACGGGCAGAACCCGTATCTTTCATCCTTCTCAAAATACAATATTCTCCGATCCACCGGCTTCACGCCAGTCCAGATCACCGCGTTCGAGCGCGTGAATCAGCGCCTCTGCGGTAGCAATATTGGTCGCGACGGGCACATTGTGAACATCGCACAGACGAAGAAGGTTGCTTTCGTTCGGTTCCGTCGGCTTTACGGTCAGCGGGTCACGGAACATCAGCAGCAGGTCGATCTCGTTGCAGGCAATTCGCGCGCCGATCTGCTGGTCGCCGCCCTGCGCACCGCTGAGGAAGCAGTTGATTTTTAGACCGGTCGCTTCTGCAACAAGTTTACCGGTGGTGCCGGTGGCACAGAGATTGTGGCGGCTCAGGATGCCGCAATAGGCAATACAAAAGTGAGTCATCAATTCTTTTTTAGAATCATGCGCCATCAGGGCTATATTCATTTTTTTCATCCTTTCCTGATACAACCGAATACGGGATGCACATTCATTTTCACAGTAGTTATCTTAACATATTGAACCAATCGTTTCAATAATTATTTGCAGTTTTTTTCCATAAAAATCAGCGATTTCAATAAAATTTACTTTAACAGCGAGATATTCAGGGAAATATGCTCACCCAAAAGCCTTCCGGCGATGCGGGAATACGCATCGATCGCCGGGCTGGACGCTTTGGGCAAAAGGCCGGCAGAACCAAAATACCATAAATTTTTATCTTCTGGAACAATACCAATCAGCCGGACGCCCGCGCGATCGATCATATGATCGATATTGATCTGGCGGCATTTGCGCACCGCCTGGAAACGGAAACGATTGATAATCAATCTGGATTGGGTCGGTCCGCAGGTACAGACGCGTCTTGCCGCAGCCGCACAACCGCTGACGGAAACATCATCAGGCGCCGACAGCAAAATCGCCTTCTGAGCCGGCGCGGCAGCCAATGCCATACCCTCGCCAATGCCGGCAGGTCCGTCAATCAAAATAAAATCATACGACGGATCCAGCGATAAAATCAGCGAACGGAATCCCTCTGCGGTATACTCCGCGGACGGGGTATCCGGCGCAGGCAACAGGGAAATGCCGTTTTCGCCGCCGATCACACAATCCTTGCCATCTGCGCGATTCAAAAGGGCGTCGCCCCAGTGGTAAACCGTTTTTTGCGCCAGTCCGGTTAAAATGCGAAGCGCGTTCAAGCCGATATCCGCATCAACCAAAAGAACCTTTTTACCGGCGGCGACAAGACTGCGCCCCAGAAGAACGGCGGCGGTGGACTTTCCTGCTCCGCCCTTGCCGGACGCGATCACGATCCGCTCAGCCAAAACGATCCCTCCCTTACCGAAGCAGCTCACCGGCAGTCTGTACCGGAGCCGCCGTATCGGTTTGTGAAAAATAATACTCGTAGATATCCCCGGCAACATCAGCGACCGCCGTACCGCTGTTGACATTTTCAATCACAACGGCAATGGCGATTTCAGAATTTTCATAAGGACCGAAGGAAATCAAAAAACCGTTATTGCCCCTGACAACGGTGCCGTTCACATAGCGGTCAACCTGAGAGGTACCGGTTTTTGCACCGCAATCCACCGGCACATTGGCAAACGCATACTGGCAGAAACCGGTTTCTGCCACGCGCCACATTCCTTCTTTGACGATCTGAAAATTCTTTTCAGAAATATCAGCTTCAGCGGCAACCTGTGTTTCCGTGCGGAACAGTTCCGTCTGGTAATCCGAACTGCGCACACTTTGAATCACATGGGGAACATACCGTGTGCCGCCGTTGGCAATCGTTGCGCAGTAATTGGCAAGTTGCAGCGGGGTAAACAAATTGTCCGACTGACCGATGGCTGCCTGTACCGTGTCGCCCGAATACCAGCTTTGCCCGATAGATTCACGGTAGGCAGGGCCTGCCAGCACCCCGCTGGCTTCCGGCAGCTCAATGCCGGTACGCGAACCAAGTCCGAACAGGGAGCTGTAGGTATTCATTTTGGAAATACCGAGCCTGTCAGCCGTATTGTAAAAGAAAATATTGCAGGACTTATCAATGGCAGAACGAACATCCAGCGTGCCGTGCGCATCCAGGCAACCGAAAACCTGATCGTAGTACTCAAAAGAAGAAGTACAGGTAAAGGTTGTATTTTCATCGATAACCCCTTCCTGCAAAGCCGCCAAGGCAATAACAGGTTTCATGGTCGAACCGGGGGCATAGGTACTTTGCAGCACACGATTCCACAAAGGCGCAGCTGGATTTGACGCTAAAGATGAATAATCATCATAATAGGTCGAAAGGTCATAGGACGGATAGGACGCAGATGCCAGCACCTCGCCATTCCGGCAGTCGATAACCACTGCCGCGCCTGCCGCCTGAAGACCGGCAGCCGCTGTCAGTTCCAGAATACGGCGTTCCAGCGCCTGCTGGGTGACCTTTTGCAATTCAGAATCGATGGTCAGAATGACTGTGTCTCCGGACTGCGGCTCGCGGGAATAATACTCGGAAATATTCCCCTGCGTATCGATCTCAATGGTCATTTCCCCATTGACGCCGCGTAAATAATCTTCCGCCACCTGCTCAATGCCGCTTTTGCCGATGCTGTCATCCATCGCGTACGATTCCGTGCGGATCTGCTCTTTCTGTTCGTCGGTCAATTCGTCGTTGCTGAGCAGATAATCGGTTTCCTCTTTTGCCTTTTCATACTCCTCGGCGCTGATCACACCCACCGTGCCCAAAATATGAGGTGCAATCGTCCCGTCGGTATACTCACGGTACGAAACGGCGGAAACATCCACACCGGGATAAGAATCGCTGTTTTCCATCACAATGGCTACGATCTCTGAAGAAACATCCTCCGCGAAAGTATAGGGCGCAGCCGCGGAAAACTGCATACGGAACATGGAAAAATAAACGGAACCGATTTCCCGGGCGCGCTGGGGGGTATAATCCTGCAATTCATACTTTTCGATCAGAGCGTCCAGACAGTTTTGCGGCGTCGCATACTCGTTCAAATTCAGTAAATCAGCAGATTTCAGATAAGCAACTTCATTTTCCCGATCCGCAGGGAAAGCGATTTGCCCGTTTTCATCAAAAACCAGCGGAATTTCATCGATCCATTCCTGCCCTTTTTGCTGAAAAAGATCCAGCAGGGAGGAAATAACCGCATTGCGCCTCGCCAATTGTGACGAGGATGGGAACCTCAGCGCATCAAAAATCACAGAATAGCCCAGTCTATTCGTCACCAGCGGTTCGCCGTTGCGATCCAGAATTTCCCCGCGCGCGGCCTTAACCGGTACGGAATAAACAGAAACGCGATTTTTCTGCTCGCGGTATTCAGCGCCGTGGACGATCTGGGCGGAAAACATATCGCCCACATAGATGACCGCCAGCACAAGACATAAAATAGCAAGCGTGGTTTTTCGTGCAGTATTTTTTCTTTTTTGAATATACATCACATCACCCGATCTTCCCGGGGATCATAGAATAATTTTTTAACGATCCAGAAATCAAGAGGCGTAATCAGCAGTGCGATCAAACCGGCAGGCAGATAATAAAAAGAGAAGATCCTTTGCCTGCCATCGGGGTCAGACACACTGAGAAGCGTCAGCAGAAGCGCCGCCAGCAAAAAAACCGTGCCGCCCGCCGCCAGAGCAGAGGGAAGCCGGGCGCGCAGAAAAAATTTGACGCAAAGACAAACCAAAAGCGCGCAAAGCCCGCAAAACAGCGTCAAGACGCCGTCGGCAAGCGGCGAAGAAAAATCCCACAGCGCGCCCGCCAGAATGCCGAACACGCAGGACGCGACCGGCGTTTCAAACATGGAAAGCGTGACCAGAAACGGCAGAAACAGAAACGCGCCGCCGAAGGAAGAAAAGAAAGGCAGACTGCCGCTTCTGAAAAGCGCCGTAACGGCAAGCAGTCCGACCAG
This sequence comes from uncultured Clostridia bacterium, assembly GCA_944380845.1. Taxonomy (GTDB): domain Bacteria; phylum Bacillota; class Clostridia; order Oscillospirales; family Acutalibacteraceae; genus RGIG2774. The sequence goes on from CALWIU010000026.1 coordinate 113,757, forward strand.
CGCCGCGCGCGCCGCCGTTTTTCGTTTTTCCAATCGCATTCGTCCGCCTCCCCTCCAAATTTCAGGTTTATTTACTCGCCTTTTCCGGCGAAATCGATCAACACAAAGGCATCGGTCAATTCATGAAAATCAATGCCGGGAACCAACACGGCATAAGAAGAAACATCCGTCGTTTCATCAACGACCTCACGCACGGAACCAAGAATCAAATCGCGCGGGTAAATACCGCCGACGCCGGAGGTGCAGACAATCCCGCCCTCCGCGACTGCCGTATTCCGGGAAAGTCCGGACAGGCGGCATTCGCCGTCCATCGCAAGATCGGTCTGTCCGGAAACGAAGCCCTCTTCCCGGCTGCGTACTTCATAGGCGCTGACATGCACGGACGGATCCAAAAAAGTTTTGACCACACAGCTCGAAGAACGAACCTCTTTGACAACGCCGGCAAGGTACGACCCGAAAATCACCGGGTCATTGACGCTGACCCCATCGTCAGAGCCGCAATCCAGCACAAAGGAATAATATAAATCCGCAGAATCCCGGGCAATCACCGCGCCGGGGGCAAAGGTGTAGTCCGGGTTTTGCTCTTTCACCTCAAGGAACTGTTCATAGGTCGTCAGCTTCTGTTTCATTTGCTCATAATCGACCATGTCCGCCCGCAGCTCAGCCAGTTCATCTTCCAGCTCCTGCGCGCGCTGACGGTAATAATCGGCGGAGACAAAATAACCGGAAAAATCAGAAAAAGAATCCGCCAAAGAAGCCGACACCTGACGCAGCGGAGAAAAAACAACGGAAAGTGCGGACGAAAGCGGAGAAGTGGCGCTGTCCGAAGCGGCAGCCGCCGCTATTCCCATAACCGCAGCCGCCAGCAAAATACAGACGACTTTACAGGCGGTGGAACGAAGCCATTTTTTCACATCGCCGCGCCCCCTGACCGTGAATCGGGCAGATCCAGTTTATCGGAAAGGCAGCGCCCCGCACCGCGAATCACGCAGTTCATCGGGTCGTCAGCCACCGTAACGGGGATCTTGACCTCGGTACGCAAAAAACGAGCCATGCCCCGTAGAAGTGCGCCGCCGCCGGTCAAAACAATGCCGCTGTTCATAATGTCGCCCACCAGTTCCGGCGGGGTTTTTTCGACGGTGGAACGGAGCAGTTCGGCAACGCGGTTGAGCGGTTCGTACAGCGCGTCGCGCACCTCAAGGGAAGAAATTTCCACACTGCCCGGCAAGCCGTCGTCCAGCTTTCTGCCGCGGATATTCATTGCGCCCTCGCCCTCATAAGGAAACGCCGAACCGATTTTGATTTTGACATCTTCTGCGGTTCTTTCGCCGATCAGCAGGTTATATTTTCTGCGCACATAATCAATAATCGCCTGATCCCAATGCTTGCCGCCGACGCGAATGGCCTGCGCGGAAACCACATCTCCCAGAGAAAGCACCGCCACTTCGGTACTGCCGCCGCCGATATCCACGACCATGGAGCCTTCGGGGCGGTTGATCGGAAGATTCGCGCCGATGGCCGCCGCCATGGGAGACGAGATCAGACTGACATACCGCGCGCCCGCGTCACGAGCCGCCAGATGGACGGCGCGCCGCTCCACATCGGTTACGCCGCAGGACACGCAAACCATCGCACGCACCCGCGTAAAAATGGCGTTGTTGGTCGCCTTGCGTATCAATGCGCGCAGCATTTCCGTTGTCACTTCAAAATCAGCGATAACGCCGTCGCGAATTGGGCAAACCGCCTGCAAGGAACCGGGGGTTCTGCCAATCATTTCCTTGGCCTGTTCACCGACGGCAACAACCTTTCCGCTTCCTTCGGTATCAACAGCAACAACGGACGGTTCACTGAAGACCCGCCCCTTGCCTTTTACAAATACCCTTGTATCGGAGGTTCCCGGATCAATACAGATATCCTGAGAAAAAAGCATATCATATCCTCCCTGAAAAATGGCTTGATCGCCTGATAAAATCCATACTTATACAGATTTTATTATACTATAGCGCCGCCGGTTTGACAAGTAAAAATTCTGCAACATTTTCCCATGGCGAACGACAAACAAAAAAACCGCCCGAAGAAAAGCAGCTTCTTCGGACGGACAAAAAATCGACAGGCTGTTTCAGAAGTTACCGCCGTTCCAGCCCCAGTCGGAAATGGGGTGATAGGTCACATAAACCGACTGCGGAGGAATCGAAAGCTCCTGCTCCAAAAGAGCGCAAACAGCGGCGGTCATTTTGTCATAATCGGAAGACGAAGCGCTGCCGAACAGACTGACCGAAACATAGGCGCCCCGATCCAGTTTTTTTCCGGCGAACCAGAGGTCGTATTGATCCTCAATGCCGACCATCAGATACGCTTCCGATTTGTGCAGCAGAGAGACGATCTCGCCGAAGC
>CALWIU010000027.1 GCA_944380845.1 uncultured Clostridia bacterium
CGCCTTAAACCCAGACGAAGTGCAAAAAGTTCTCTCTCAGACGGAAAATCCATCCATGCTTGTTCTTACTTCCCCGACATACGAAGGCATTGTTTCCGATCTAAAATCCATCGTTCGCATTGCAGACCGCTTTCAAGTGCCCGTTTTGATCGATGCAGCGCATGGCGCACATTTCGGTTTTGCTTCCGGCTTCCCGGAAAGCCCGTTATGCAGCGGTGCCGATATCGTTGTGCAAAGTCTTCACAAAACCCTGCCCTCTTTAACTGGCACTGCAATTGCCCATGTCAATAAGCAGGCAACAATAGAGAAATTCGATCATGCGTTGGCTATTTTTCAGACAAGCAGTCCGTCTTATTTATTGCTTGCTTCCATTGACGGTTGCGTACATTGGCTGGAAACCGATGGTGAACGCGCGCTGAACCTGTGGAGCGATCAACTTGACAAACTGCGAGAGCAAACAAAAGAGCTGCTGTTTTGTAAAATTTATTTCTCAGATGATTTTCCGGATGCCTATGATTTTGACAAAGGAAAACTCATGATTGCGGCTAAAAACGGCTGCTCCTGCGGCAAAATCATATATGAAACTTTGCGCAGGCAATTCATGATTGAGCCGGAAACAGCCACAGACACTTTTTGTTTGCTGATGACCTCCCCCATGGACAGTCAATCGGATTACCAACGATTGTTTCGCGCTTTGCAGCAAATCGACAAGCAGATCATGAGCATGGATCTGCCTGTGATTTCACATCCGGAGCCGATAAAATCTCAGCCTGTTCTTTCGCTTGCTGAAGCGCTCGGCGAATCGAATGAAATGGTACCTCTGCGTCAATCGGTCAATCGAATATGTGCTGAATATGTTCTTCTTTTCCCTCCGGACTGCCCTATCCTTGTTCCGGGAGAAAAAATTACAGAATCACATATTAACACCATTCTATCTGCTTCAGATAACGATTCACAGCTACAGAAAACGAGCAATTCTGCTGAAATCCTTGTCGCACGATAAGGCATCTTCTCTCTCAGCGTATCGTCTGTGAATGAAATATAAATTGCTTGTAAATCCTGTACTTCCTTTTTGACTTTTTTTTCGGATTGTGATATGATATTTTTGTACCGATTCTTCTTGATAAAGGTTGTGTATTTTATGAAAACGCATATCAAAAAGCCTCTTGTTGCTTTCCTTGCCGCTTTGCTGAGTGTCTGTCTGGCTTTCAACGCTTCAGCTGCCGGTTTTATGGACATTCTGAGCGGTGATCCGCTTCGCGCTTTTTTTGCAATACTCAACATGATTACCACGGATAATGACGGAAAAGATTATGTTGAAAGACCGCTGGTACAGGTGGAATACACCGATGCCGAGCTTCAGCAAAGAAATGCAATTGCTGCTCTGATCAATCAGGATTTGAACCGTATTAAATCGGAAAAACCTTCTTTTGAAAAAGTTGTCCAGCGCGGCCTGCCTGGGACAGATAAAGATCAGGCACTGGGGATTATGGATCAAATTTCTTCTATCGCCGGCTCAATCGGTGCGCTTTTGTGGGGCAATGATAAAAATCCCTTTGACATCAACACCATGCTTTCTTCTCTCGGCATCACGGAATTTTTCAGTGATATTGGAACAAGTGAGCATCTTTCCGGCGTCAATTGTGATGATGTTGTTTCCGTCAGTGGCGCTGATTATGTCAGCGCTTTGGAAGGAAAAGACATTTATAACGACAATCCGATTACAAAGAGCCGCTATGATGACAGTTACACTTTCCGGATCTATCTTCAGGACGCAATCAACCCTGACGAAAATTCTGCGCACGCGAAGGTCTTTGATCTGTTTACCGATGTGAAATTATATCAGACAATCGCTTCGCTTGCACCGGAAATAGACATGGATATATTAAAAATCCGTTATGTTGACTGTTACCTCGAAGGTCGTGTCGATGAAGACGGAAATGTTGTTGAATATACGACTCACTATAAATGTATTTTGCAAATCGATACAACAGAAACCGGCTACGATCTGAGCCAGTATATTGATTCAATCAACAACACAGAAATATATGAAAGTGAAGTTACTTACCGTGATTTCAATTGGACGCCCCGCCAGTTTGGCGATCTGAATAACGACGGACGAATCAGTTCTGCAGATGCAAGATACGCCTTGCAGCTTGCCATCGGTCTGGAAAAATTGCAGGAAGATTCCATTCTTTTTGGCGACCTGAATGGTGACGGAAAAATTACTTCCAGCGATGCCCGTTCTCTGCTGCGCGTTGCCACACGCTTGGATCCGGCGCCTCAGCGTCCGGGAGAAGCTGTCTAAACTTTTCCTGTTTCACAATCAGAGAAACCGCCTCACAGACAAGCATACCTTGCCTGTGAGGCGGTTTTATTATACATAAACGATCAACAAGATTTTGTGCATAAAAAAGAGCGCGTAATGAGCGATTTCCGAAGATGCAGGTTATGACATAAACGCACATAAGAATATTGATAGCCCATGAACACCATCCGATTTGTCTAATCCAATAGAAAGAAAAAATATCGAAAGGAAATTCATGCGAACATAAGAAAAAGCACAACAGATGAGTGAACTCATTCTTGTTGTGCTTATCTGGTCGGAGTGACGGGACTTGAACCCATGGCCTCTTGGTCCCGAACCAAGCGCGATACCAAACTTCGCCACACCCCGAAACGCAAGTGCTATTATATAATAGACAGAAGAAGAAATCAAGAGTTTTTCAGGTTTTTTTTACTATTTTTTAAGCTTTGCGATTTTTTTGATACAGTTACCGCAAATCTTAACATTTTCAAACTCCGTTAAATCATGAAAACTCCCGCAAAAAGCACAGGCAGGTGCATACTTCCTCAAAATGATGTGGTCGTCTTCAACAAAGATCTCAAGCGAATCTTTTCCTCGTTCTATATGTAAAGAATCGCACAGGTCAGGTGGCAAAACCAACCGTCCCGCAAAATCAACTTTTCTAATAATACCGGTAGCACGCATCTTAAAATCCTGGGGAATCCCATATCCTTTACTTTTCTTATTTCTATTCTACTCGTTTCCCGTATTTTTGTCAATCACTTTCCTTTTTCTTCTTTTTACTAGAAAAAAAGAAGCGGCAGATAGTCCTGCCGCTTCCCGATATCGCTGTTCGGATTTGCTTATCCAAGAGCATTAAACAGTTTCTCGAACCAGTCAATAATGGTACGGAAGAAATCAAGAATCATCTCAAAAAATTCAAGAATTGGATTGGTTTCTTCCGGTTCCGGCTCTGTTTGAATGGTGTAATTGTCACCGCTCCACTGTGCCGTCTGTTCGGTGAGCCAATCAGCACGCACAGAAATGAAGTTTTTCAAACCAGCAATAGCCGAATCAAAGGTCGTTCCAGCCGGCTGAGATACCGCAGGAACATCCGCATTGCAAATATCCCACAGCTTGTAGTTCATTGCCTGAGATGCTGCAATTTCCGCCGCATAGGTGTCGATCCATCCGCCTTCGTCACAAATCAAATGGCGCAGTGCCTGAACTTCACCATCCGCAGACATCTTCTGCTGAACAGCGTTGCGGAACGATTCAATTTTCATCAATGCAGCGGCAAAGGGCTTAGCAGCACTGTAGAAATATTCCGGCTTGGTAACGACAGATTCTCTGTTTAAATCATAACCGGTACCATATGCCAAATCATAGTCCCACAGCGGGCCGCAAACAAACTTGTCGCTGTTTTCTGCAAGATAAAAGAAGGTGGAAGACTCATAATAGTCACAGTTCTTTACAAACTCATTTAAAACATAAGCGTTGACCAGAGAGTCTAAATCGCAGTAATCATAGTAATATTTTCCGGTCGCTGCGTTGTATCCGTCTTTGCTGTAAACCGCATCTTCAAATTCCTGCCAGAAATTGGCAATATACATCCCTTGATCGTAGGTAAGATATTCCGGCGTTTTGGTAACGATGCGCTGTGCACGGTCAGTCACAAAACCTGTCAGCTCATCGGGATACCGAGCCTCCAATTCAAATTCAAGCAGGTATGCGTGGTGGGAAGCACCTTCCGGGAAAGCAGGCTCGATCAGCTTTTCAACATAACGGAAAGAACCGCTGCCGTCCAGCGCCATTGGAGTGGTACCATCTTTGCGGGAAACAGAGACAACCGACGGATTGTCATAGGCAGGCGTGTCCAAATTGGCATCTTCAATCAGATCGTCGGTATTGGATATTTCGACACGGTTATCATCAACCTCGACTTTTTCACTCAGCAAATAGGTGCCGCGATATTCGCCGTCGTAATAAAAGTCAATGACCTCGTTTGCACAGGGATATGGAAGATTGAGGTATGCAGCAGCATCAAAAGTGATACTGTTACGGATAAACGCAGGATCAGCAGCGTTTGCAAGAAGCACCCATTTTTTGGATTTGCCACCGCCGTCAACAAGCTCCGCTTTTTTATCCAGCTTGATCTGATAGGGCTTTTTAGTGAATTTCTCAAAAGTAGTATTTCCTCTGCCTTTGATTTCCTTCACAACGCCATCATAATCCAGTTCGCCGTCAGCATTTACGATCATCGCCATTCCGCTGGCTTCTTCGTTATCTTTGCTGGCGTCAACATAATCTCTGCCAAAATTCACAGGATCATCACTGACAAAATAAAGGGAACGAACATTTTCAGATTTCATCAAAATAAGTTGATAGCTCTGTGAGGCGCCATCGACAGTTAATGAAACCGTAACGGGGTGTTCAGCGTCCCCTTGCAGCAAAGGCGTAACATCCGTTGCCTGACCGCTTACGACAGAAACGACCGCGCCATTCGCAGACAGTTCCACGGCATCGACATCATCACCGAAAGTCAAAGGCAGCGAACTGTAATCGGCATTTGCCGGAAGGAACAGATACCATTTGCCGTCACGAGCAGTTTGGGGGCGAATAACGACATCACCCTGTTCGGTCGCCATGCAATACGAAAGCGCCTGTTCAATCGCTGTATCAGCAGCAACAGCAGAAACAGAAACTGCTACACTGCACAACAACACAGTGGCGAAGATCACAACAAGTGTCCTCTTGAGTTTTTTCATAAATTTAGCTCCTTTTTGGTGTTTCCAATCTAAAAATAACACAATGCCTATACACCTTTATGAGATGTTTTCACTTTGAGAGACGACAGCGATAAACCTCCTCTTTATTACAATAATATTTTCTCAGACCGAAAAAAATCGATCAAAGATACGAAAATTGTACATTTTCTCTTCCATTATATTGCAAGCATATATCATCCAAAATGCAAAAGAATGAACGAAATATAAATATGGACATATCCTTGCAATATTTATTCATCAATAGAAAGAAGCATACGATCTTGTCAAATGAAAAAAAATATGATATTCTTTATCAAGGTGATTATTGTGTGCGATTTTACGGATAGAACCAGAAATCTGATCGGCGAAGAAGCCCTTGCCCGTCTCAAGCAAACGCATATAGCTGTTTTTGGCTTAGGGGGCGTAGGTTCCTATCTGACAGAAGCGCTCGCCAGAAGCGGGGTGGGAGAATTAACACTGATCGACAAAGATCAGATCAATGTCACAAATATTAACCGCCAGCTTTACGCCTTGCAATCAACAATTGGACAGCTAAAAACAGAAGTTGCCAGAAAACGCATAGCCGATATCAATCCGGACTGTAAAGTACATACCATCTCCCAATTTTACCTGCCGGAAAACCGAGAGATCTTTTTCCTTGCACATTATGATTATATTTGCGATGCCATTGATACGGTTACGGCAAAAATTGACCTGGTACTGACAGCCAAGGAAAAAAATATCCCTCTGATTAGCTGTATGGGAACCGGAAATAAATATCACCCGGAACAATTAAAAATAGCAGATATCTATCAAACGCACACTTGCCCATTAGCCAGAGTCATGCGGCATGAACTGAAAAAACGAGGCATTTCAGATCAACCCGTCGTATTTTCTACCGAAGAACCACACGCAGATAAAAAAGCGATTGATCCCATCACACATAAGCCCATACCTGCTAGCATGTCCTTTGTACCAGCTGCCGCCGGGCTATTAATGGCTTCCAAAGTCATATGTGATATTATTAAAAACAAAAGTTAAACAATAATATATGTCAACAAGTTCTATTATTTAGATAATTCAATATCGCGATTAAGTGAAGCACTGAACGCCTGGCTCAGCAATTGATCCACTTGGTTCTGCTCTAAAGAACGAATTCCTTCAATGGTTGTGCCGCCGGGAGAACAGACTTTTTGAATCAGCGAATCTGCCGACTCACCACTTGAGGATAGCAGTTTCGCGCTGCCTTCCGTCATTTTTGCGGCGACATCAAATGCCATTTTTTCATCCATACCAGCCGCAATCGCCGCTTTAGCCAAGGCACGGATATAATAAAAAGTATAAGCGGGCGCACAACCACCGAGAACACCAAAAATCCCGATAATGTCTTCAGATACTTCATACGCAGAGCCAAAACTCTCACAGCATCTGCGGGTGAATTGCATCTGCTCCGGTGTAACATTTTTATTGCCGCAAAAAGCGGATACCGCAGCATTTACTTTTGCATTCAAATTCGGAAAGATCCGCGCTACCGCGATATGTGAAGCAAAAAAAGACGAAAGATATTCCGTTGTCTTACCTGCGGCAATGGAAAGAATAAACACATTTCGGCGATTGACATCATCGGCAATCTGCCCCAGCAGATCCGGAAGATTCTGTGGCTTGACAGCCAGGAAAATGCAATCGCATTCACTTACAATTTCGTTCTGTGTTGCGGCGCAAACCCCCGCTTCCCTACAGAATTCTTCGAGCGAATCCTTGCGCAAATCTGTTACCAGAATATCCGCAGGCTTGTCCACGACCGATTTTGCCAATCCCAAAATGATCGGTCGCGCCATATTCCCACAGCCGATAAAACCAATTTTCATAAGACATACACCTTCTTTGGGATTATTATATCATTTTTATTTCAGCACTTCAATCACAAAAGGAGTTTTTTTCATGATTCTTACTGTTGACGCCGGCAACACCAACATCTCGTTTGGTGGATATGAAAACGAAAAACTGTCTTTTACGGCGCGAATGGCAACAGATCATACACGCACAGCCGACCAATATGCGGCTGAGATTGTACAGATCCTCAGTCTGTATCGGTTTTGTGTGGATGATATTACTGACGGCATTATCAGTTCAGTGGTGCCGGAGTGTACCTATGCGATCGCTGGCGCCATTGAAAAAATCAGTGGTAAAAAGCCTTTGATTATCGGACCTGGATTAAAAAGTGGACTCAACATCAAAATTGACAATCCGGCGCAGCTTGGAGCCGATCTTGTCTGTACAGCCGTTGCTGCCATTAAAAAATACCCACTTCCCTGCCTGGTGCTTGATTTGGGCACGGCAACCAAAATCAGTGTAATCGATCAAAATGCCGCATATCTTGGCTGCACCATCACGCCGGGCGTCAATATTTCTCTTCAGGCGCTCAGCAACGGCGCCTCACAGCTGCCGGGACTGTCTTTGGAAGCACCGCGGTATGTTATTGGAACAAACACCACCTCCAGCATGTTGTCCGGTACAGTTTTCGGCGCGGCAGCCATGCTGGACGGATTATGCGACAGGATAGAAGAAGAGCTGCTCGCTCCGGTTCAGACAATTGTCGCAACGGGCGGACTGTGTAAGGAAATTGTTCGACATTGCAAACGAAAAATGCTGATTGATCCGACATTGATTCATGACGGCCTGCTGCAAATTTATGATAAGAACAGAAAACATTAAAAAGGAGCGCACCCTATGACAATTGAACATCTGAACAATCTATTGCAACAAGTTCAAAAAGTTCGTGTTGGGATCATCGGCGATTTTTGCGTGGATATCTATTGGCTTGCAGACATGACAAAAAGCGAGTTATCAAAAGAAACACCGCACTTCCCTTTACCTGTCATGGAGGAACGCGTTTCGCCCGGTGCCGCAGGAAATGTTGCAGCGAATCTTGCCGCTTTGAAGCCGGCATCTCTGCACTGTATCGGGCTGAAAGGAACCGACTGGAGAGGCGCTTTGCTGGAAGAAGCTCTTGCCAAAAAAGGGGTAGATGCCTCGCTGATTTCCTGTCCGGAAAGATGGACCAGCGCATACTGCAAGCCGCTTCGCAAAGGTATATCTGAGACAATTTATGAAGATCCGCGTTTGGACTTTCTTTCTCCTGCCGCACCTTCAAAAGAAACGGAAGAACAGATTCTTTTGCTATTGGATCATTTGTCATCATCCATGGATGTACTGGCAGTTGCCGATCAATTTGAAAATGGTATAATAACAGCCGCCATTCGGGACAAGCTATCAGATCTGGCACAGCAAGGTCTGAAAATCATCGTTGACAGCCGGTATCATATCGCATCTTACCGCAACATGATTTTAAAGCCAAACGAATCCGAATGCGCTGCCGCCTGCGGCACGGCATCGCCCTTTTCATCGGAAGAAAATGCACGAGAACTTGCGATCAAATGCCACGCAACCGTTATCGAAACTTTAGGAGAAAAAGGATCGATCATAACGGATGGGAATTATCTTCGCAGTGTTCCTGCGGTTGAAATCAGCGGGAACCTTGATATCTGCGGCGCTGGCGACACCTTTCTTTCTGCGTTTACTCTGGCAGTTGGCACAGGATGTAATCTTTTACGATGCGCTGAATTCGCGTCATTGGCGTCCGCAGTCACCATTCAAAAAATCGGAGAAACCGGCACGGCATCGGCTGAAGAAATCCGAGCTCTCTTTTGTAACAAATGGTGAATTATAAGGACAAAATCATATAGAATCCTGTCATGGCTTTAAACAACAAAAAATGCCTGTCAGCACATCTTCTGCTGACCGGCAAAGTTTTTTCTTATTGCTTTGCGCCTTCATCAAACATTTCAAGTGCTTTAACACTGATGGCGAAGCAGTCACCCAATCCGGTAAGATTCATATTATCATAGGTATCTCTTCTGGTATGATAATAATCTTCAAGCTTATGATTCAATCCTGTGATTCCGGTAGCGCGGAAACCAGCCTGAGCGAACGCGGCAGAATCTGTCGCGCCTCCAAGCGGCGGAACCCAGCCTTTTTTACAAGGAATCTTTAATTCGGCAGCGGCTTCCATGAAAAGATCAGATACATCTTTATCAGCTTTTACCGTGCCATTCAAGTCACGATAATTTGTCATTAAATATTTCGGGTCATGGATTGTATCATACGAAAGAATAAAGGTTGGCACATCGTTATAATCGTCTTTATGTTTTTCAGCCCAAGCTTTGGAACCGCGCAGACCGGCTTCTTCGGAGCCGGTAAGGATAACGCCAACTTCCGTATTTTCAAGCTGAATGCCTTCGTCTTTAAGCGCTTTCAGCACGGCAATGCCCATATAGCAGCCGGAAAGGTTGTCATTGGCGCCGTCAACGACGCGTTTTTTATTCCACATGAAATACATACCGATCCAAAACGGGACAAAGACCAGACCACCCAGCGCCCATTTCAAAAACTCAGAATCTGTTGGAAGCACGCCAAAAGCGCCCTGCTTAACCGCAACAACAATCGACAGCACCAAATAATACAACGCACCAACAATGGAAATCAAGGCGTGGCCTTCAAAACCGATGCCGCCTAAAGCATAGTTAACAGGCCATTCCCATGCTGCGTCGGGATGTCCGTTAAAGAAAATACGGCGCTTTACTTCACCTTTGCATTTTTTAATAGCTGTAACATTATGCCCGGTTTTTTCGGGGAACAGGAAATCCACCGTTTTTTTGTAAAATCCAAACTGTAAAAAGGCCAAGAGGAAGCCAAGAAAAATCAGGACAATCGAAAGAACGGGGGCGAAAAAGAACAAGACAACCCCGATAAACAAAAAGGTAAAAGTCAGATATATCCACCCGTAAAAGGAACCGGGGTTTTCTTTGAAACTTTCAACAACCGCTTCTTCGCAGCCGCAATCCTCTTTTAACACTTTTGCCATGTATTCGCAGGAAAGTTTTTCGCCTTCCGAACCAGGGTCACGCGGAGGAATGTTTTTGCAAATGTGGGTTATTTCATTATGCATGTACTTGGCGTAGGTGTCTTTTTTGGCTATCAATCGATCTAATTTCATAATATACCTCCAAAAAAACAATCATTTTACGCATTTGTTTAAAAAGGCAACACTTTATTCATAAAACATTTGTATTTTATCATAGGAATTTGGGGCAAATATTGCATTCGTTTTAATAAATTATGAAAACAGATGAAATATACAACAGTTGCCGAAAAACAAAAAAACCGGCAGATTTTCTCTGCCGGTGAATTGCCAATCAAAAAGTCAGATAGAAATATCCATCGCAATTTTATAAAGATTCAAATCAATATGCTTGGTCATATTCAGTGCTTCATAAATATCATAATCAACAATGCTGTCTTTCTGCATGGCAACGACGCGATTGCCGATGCCCTCTTTCAAAAGCTCGACAGCACGATATCCCATCTGACTGGCAACAATTCGATCTTTTGCCGTAGGGGAACCACCGCGCTGGACATGACCCAAAATCGTTGCGCGGCTCTCTACGCCGGTTTTTTCCTCAATGTAAGCGGCAAGAGCCATAGTATCCTGGATTCCCTGCTCACGCAGCTTGTCGATTGCACCTTCTGCAACCACAATGATAAAATGACGCTTTCCGGTATTCTGTGTGCGGTGCATACGATCAATGACATCACGCTGCACATCAAAGTCATTTTCAGGGATCAAAATCGAAGTAGCGCCAACGGCAATGCCGCCATTCAGCGCAAGATAACCGGCTCTTCTGCCCATGACCTCAACAACAGAGCAACGGTCATGTGACTCAGTTGTATCGCGGATCCGGTCAACCATATCCATAATGGTGCTAAGAGCAGTATCATAACCGATGGTATAATCACAGCAGGCAAGGTCATTATCAATGGTACCGGGGAGACCGACGCAGGGAATGCCTTTCAAAGACAAATCTCTTGCACCACGGAAGGAACCGTCGCCGCCGATGATTACAATTCCCTCAATGCCATTGGCGTGACAAACATCAACAGCCTTCTGAATGCCTTCCTCTGTTTTGAATTCAGGGCAACGAGCGGAATACAGCATCGTACCGCCGCGATGAATCATATCAGAAACCGAGCGAATATTCATTTCATACATATCGCCGCCAATCAACCCCGTGTAGCCGCGACGGATACCAAGAACTTTCATGCCATTTTCACAACCGGAACGAACAACCGCGCGAATCGCCGCATTCATACCCGGTGCGTCGCCGCCGCTGGTTAAAACACCTATCGTTTTCATTTTCCATACCTCCGTTAATCATCGTTTCGATCGTTAACTAAACGAATCTATTAAACATCATTTTCAGGAAAAAGTCAAGACCTTCCGATTCAAAAGCGCGAAATACACAAAAAACCAACGCATTCAAAACGATTCTTGACAGGAAGAAATACGCAGGCGCAAAATATCGCCGGGCTCCAGTACGCTGTCGCAAACAAGCGTCAGTTTTTCTTCGACCAGTTTTGCATCCGTTACCGGCTCGTGCGCTTCATTAAAAAGCGCGAGGACCCGTACTTTTTCGCCTACGGTATCCGGTGAAACTCGTTCAAGCTCGTCCCCAACTGAAAACCGATTGCGCTGCTGAACAATATATCCATCCGCACTTTTTCCCATAACAACAGCTACAAAGCGGCAGTCCGAACGATAAACACCGTCATTATACGGATTGGTTTGTTCCCTGCCAAAGTAAAATCCGGAAGAGAAGGGTCTGTGACTGACGCTGTTCAGTTCTCGTTTCAGCAGGTCGATGCGCACATCACCGTCAATGGCATGGCGATAGGCATTGACAACCGTTGCAACATAGTTTGCCGATTTCATTCTCCCTTCAATTTTGAAGGAAGAAACACCGGCGTTTGCAATTTGGTCAAGAAAGTCTATACAGCATAAATCATGTGAACTCAAGATTGCTGTTTTTCCGTTGTTTTCTTCGACAGAAAAATACTCGTCAGGCCTTTTTTGCTCCATCAAAGCATATCCCCAACGGCACGGCTGTGTACATTCACCTCGGTTACCGCTTCTGCCATTCAAATACGAACTAATCAGGCATCGACCGGAATAAGCCATGCACATGGCGCCATGCACAAAGGCTTCCAACTCCAAATCAGGCGGCGTTTTGTCACGCAGGCGGGCAATTTGTTCAAGAGTCATTTCCCGCGCAAGAACAACTCGTTGTGCACCAAGCTGATAATATACCGTCGCAGCCTGTGAATTACAGCAGTTTGCCTGCGTGCTGACATGAATCGCCAGATCAGGCGCTGCTTTTTTTATAACGGCAATCGAACCGAGATCAGAAACAATAACCGCGTCTACCCCGGCTTTTTGTAAAAAAAGACTGTATTCCGGCAAAAGATCCAATTCCCGGTCAGTGGGGAAAGAGTTAACGGTTACATAGAGTTTTCTATGCGCTTGATGCACCATTGCGACAGCGTTTACAAGAGAATGCCGGTCAAAAGCTGCCTGATCAGATCGCAGCTGAAGCATTTCTCCCCCTATATAAACGGCATTTGCCCCGAAGCGAAGCGATGCGCGAAGACTTTCTTCATCACCGGCAGGAGCCAAAAGTTCTACTTCTTTCATTTACACACCCCGTCATACTTGCTGTGTGGGCATCATATCCCTATCCTGTACAGATGACTGTTTTCCCTGATACTGTAGCATATTTTACTGTATAAAGCAATTGAAAATAGGAAAAAGATATGCTAAAATAATCAGAAAACGGTAAATTTACTGATAATAAGAGGATGAGCGTCAATGCGAAAAAATATCCTGGTTCTTTTCGGCGGCAAATCGACAGAATATGAAGTATCCCTGTGTTCCGCCGCAAGCGTTTTGAGAAACATTTCTCACGAAATATATTCTGTTTACGCCTTAGGCATCACAAAAGACGGACAATGGCTATTGAGCGACGGAGATCCTGACGCAATCGAAGCAAACACCTGGCAAAACAGAGAAACACACAGAGCGTGGATCTCACCGAATTATGGCGAAGGGCTGTACATACAAAACGGTTCTGAGCTGCACCACATCCCAATCGCCGTTGTTTTTCCTGTTCTCCATGGCAAGAACGGCGAAGACGGAACCATTCAGGGGCTTTTGGAAATCGCCGGGCTGCCTTATGTCGGATCTTCTACATTGGCAGCCGCTTTGACTATGGATAAAGCCTTTACCAATTTGCTGGCGGACTATTATCATATCAAGCAGGCCAAATGGCGAGCCATTGACCGATATGACTATCAACAGAGCAAAACTGACTTTTTAAACGAAGCCGAAGAAACACTTCGTTATCCCATTTTTGTGAAACCGGCCTGTGCCGGTTCGTCAGTAGGCGTAACAAAAGCAGCCGATCGAACCTCACTGGAAAAAGCAATGGAGACTGCCTTTTCAGTTGATGATAAGGTTGTTTTAGAAGAAACAGTCAAAGGCAGAGAAATAGAATGTGCTGTTTTGGGAAACGAAGCCCCTATTGCTTCCGCTCCAGGAGAAATTGAGCCCTGCGCTGAATTTTATGACTATGACGCGAAATATATCAGTGACAGTAAATTATACATTCCTGCTCGTATTGATGAAAAGACCGCGCAGCTTGTGCAATCAGCAGCCATAAAAATTTTCAAGTTCTGCAATTGTGCCGGATTGTCCCGCGTTGATTTTTTCCTGACTGCGGATAACCTTTTGTATTTCAATGAAATCAACACCATTCCCGGTTTCACAAAAATCAGCATGTATGCAAAGTTGTTTGCCTATTCCGGCATTCCGTATCCGGAACTGATCCATCGCTTGCTGGAATTTGCGGAAAAGAGGTTTCACCGGCATGAGCAAGGATGACGCCTATTACGCAGATGCAGAAATTTTGTCGTACAGCACCTCTGATGGCGTCCGAACGCATGACAAATCCGTTCATGAAGGTTATTTTCAAAAAAACGAGGACGGCTTTTCCTTTGTCTATACCGATTATCCTGATCCGTCAGATCAATCACAAGTCAGGAAATCCACTTTGTCTGTCAAAAAAAATGCGCCTATCACTTTACTGCATGAAGGCGCCTGTCAGGCAAAATTAACTTTTGAAGAAGGAAAAAAGCATCCTGTTTCCTATGAAACGCAATTTGGAACCGTTCGCTTGGTAGTACACACAAAAAAAACAGCGTATTCAACAGAGGCAATGAAACACATTATTCAACTGCATTATCATTTGTTCACCGGTGATCACGAACTGAGTGAACACCATATCAAAATCGTTATAAAGAAACGGAAGGATGTCCCATGAAAAATCCAACAGAACTGGCAAAATTACAAATACAGGAGCGGATTCGTGCTGCGTTTACTGCGGCGATTGCCGATGGCCTGCTTCCACAAGAAGAACCGGCGTCTTTTATTATTGAAATACCGGCTGATCGCAGCCACGGTGACTATTCCACCAATGCCGCTATGGCAAATGCTCGCGTCTTTCACACTTCCCCTGTAAAAATAGCACAGGCGCTTCTATCAAAAATGGATTTAAACGGCACTTATTTTGAAAAAGCCGAAACCGCCGGTCCGGGATTCATCAATTTTACACTTGGTTCTGCCTATTACAGCGATATCATTCGTATGGTCCATGAAGAAGGAAAGGATTTCGGCAAATCCGATTTTGGGAAGGGCCAGCGCGTACTGGTCGAATTTGTTTCCGCGAACCCAACCGGACCGATGCATGTCGGCAATGCCCGCGGCGGTGCGATCGGTGATTGTCTTGCCGAAACGCTCATTTGGGCGGGATTTGAAACAGAGCGTGAGTTTTATATAAACGATGCGGGCAATCAGATCGAAAAATTTGCGCTGTCTCTTGATCTCAGATACCGGCAGCTTTTTGAAGACGGAATTGAAATGCCGGAGGACTCCTATCACGGACAGGATATCATCGACCATGCTAAGAATTTTGCAGCAATTTATGGCGATGAATACATGAAAAAAAGCGATGAAGAACGCAAAAAAGCACTGACGGAATACGCACTGCCGTTAAATATTGAAGGATTAAAGCGAGATCTTTTAAAGTATCGAATAACCTATGATACCTGGTTTAAAGAAAGTACCCTTCATAAGGATGGTTCTGTACAAAAAATCATTGAGAAACTAAAGCAAAGCGGTTATACCTATGAACAGGATGGCGCCCTTTGGTTCAAAGCGACCGAATTCGGCTGCGAAAAAGATTTTGTTCTTGTTCGCTCAAACGGAATTCCCACCTACATTGTACCTGACATTGTTTATCATTACAATAAACTTGCCATTCGCAAATTTGATCGCGCAATTGATGTTTTGGGAGCGGATCACCATGGTTATGTTCCGCGTTTAAAAGCGGCTCTTGCCGCGATCGGACTGGATCCCAACCGTCTGGAAGTTGTTTTGATGCAGATGGTTCGCCTCGTCAACAAAGACGGCGAAATCATCAAAGCGTCCAAACGCTCCGGCAAGGCAATTACCCTTGTCACTTTGTTAGACGAAGTGCCGATTGACGCCGCGCGTTTCTTCTTTAATCAGCGTGAGCCAAACAGTCACTGCGATTTTAATATCGATCTGGCTGTCGAGCAATCCGCGCAAAACCCGGTTTACTACTGTCAATATGCGCACGCCCGTATTTGCAGCATTCTGAAAAAAAGCGAACACATTGATCTGGATACCATTTGTGCCTCCGATTGTCTGGACAAGCTCACTGCTCCGGAAGAAAGAGAACTGATCCGTTATATCGGTACCCTTCCGGATGAAATCATCAGCGCAGCAAAAGCGCTTGATCCTTCAATGATTACACGATACGCCTATACGCTCGCTTCCCTTTTCCACAAATTTTACAACGCCTGCCGCTGCAACACAGAAGAGGACAAGCTCCGCTTTGCCCGTCTGTCGCTTTGCCAAACGGTTAAAACCGTTATGGAAAACATTCTCGCTCTGCTGAAAATCGATGCACCAGAAAGCATGTAATGAAAGGAGCCAGCCGGAACCGGCGAAGTCAATGGATATTTGGACTGAAATCAAAATTACCGTTCCCGTAACCTTTGCATCAACCGCGAATGCCATTGCCAATATGTGTGTACCGTACGGCATTTACACGGAAGATTACAGCGACTTGGAACAGGGCGCGCGTGATATTGCACACATCGATTTGATCGATGAAGAGCTGCTCCAAAAAGACCGGGATCATGCAATTATCCACATTTATATTTCACCGAAGGAGAATCCCGCTGAAGCGATTTCCTTCCTCACAGAGCGCCTGACAAGCGAAAACATTCCTTTTTCCCTGGATCAGGACAGCTGCAATCAGGAAGACTGGATCAACAACTGGAAGCAATACTTCAAACCCATTCCAGTGGGTAATAAACTGCTGATCCATCCTGTTTGGGAAGAAAAAGCAGAGTCTTGCGACAGAATTGTTATGGAGCTTGAGCCGGGTATTGCCTTTGGTTCCGGCACGCATGAGACAACAAAGCTATGTCTTTGCGCCCTGGAAGATTATATTTTTCCCGGCTGTACCATGCTGGATGTCGGCTGTGGCAGCGGAATCTTATCCATTGCATCTTTGCTGTTGGGTGCCTCTCATGCTACAGGCGTCGATATTGATCCGTTGGCTGTCAAAACGGCATCACAAAATGGGATGCTGAACAAAATTGCAGACAATCGTTTAACGCTTTTACACGGCGATCTTACGGATAAAGTTTCCGGTACCTTTGATGTGATTGCTGCGAACATTGTTGCGGATGCCATTCTCTCCCTCTCTGCCAATATCCGACAGTTTATGAAAAAAGATTCGGTATATTTGGTTTCCGGGATCATTGATACCCGCGCCGATGAGGTTCAGGCCGCGCTCGAAAACTTCGGGCTGAAAAAGATCCGCAGAGAAGAAGACAACGGCTGGGTGCTTATGGCCTTTATGCAAAAATAATCATTTTTATATTTTAGTAAAACAAAACAGAGTGATACCATTGGTCAACGCCACATAAGGAAGTTCTAAATAATATACGGAGTAACTCATTTTACTGAGTTACTCCGTTTTTACTTTTGGGAACTGTCAATAAAATTCACCTGCTCGTTGCTTTATGAGACCTTGTTGTCGTTATAATTTCTGTTCCTTTTTTCGATATGCCTTAAGTGCCCCTTTCGCTATAAAAACTCTGGACTCGCGCTACCGCATTGCGTTATTTATATCATCGCGAAGTCAAAACCCGTGCGATTGTTCATCACACGCGATCTTTCTCCTTAATAAATAATACAAAAAGCCGGCAAAAAATTTTTCCACCGTCCAGAACTATCATTTACTTCTGTCCAACCATAAATTACATACAAGTTCTACACCCGCAAACAAAACACCCGCAGTCGGCCATACAACCCAAGTAATATGCCAATCATTTGTTATAAAGCTCCAACAGAGATAAGTGGCAGTTGCCAAAAGCCAGTATACTGTACCAACAGTTTCGCTGATTTTGCTTTTGCGTTTTCCTTTATCTGAAAATTCTCCTTCTCGAAGTAACTTTTGCATACTTGCCCATCGCACTCCTGCAACAATAAAAAGCATTGCACCAATTCCCGCTAGCAGCATGGTAACACAAAGCAAAAGCACGGTAAGTAATTCATTCTCCGCAAATACTCCACATAGGAGGGGGACAGGAGATAACACACAGATACAAGCACCAGAGTAATTGTATTTCACATAGGTGCTCCGATATGCTTTCTGTCTATCTCTTGCAAGTCCAGTTACACCATACTCGGTTCCAAACGATTCTTTTTCAAGAAACTCATAAGGCGCATTTTTGAATCCAACACGAATAAACATTATTACGGCAATCGCTACGATAGGAAAAATTGCAACTACGCCAATGCCGACTGCCACATTCTCTGATATAGGCAATGAGGTTAGTTCACTCACAGCAGCCAAAAGCAAAAGCGGTATAACCGATAAGATACATAAAAATGTTGCAATAGCTATTTTCACTGAAGCTTCTTTCCTTTGCTCTATATAATCGTTTGCTTCTGCAAGAGTAATTTTTCTGATTGGTGTTTCATCCACACCATCAATAAATTCTTCGTCTTCCATTTCATCCTTCAGCAAGTAATCGGTTGTTACACCAAATAAATTTCCAAGTTGAAGAATTTTTTCTAAATCCGGTGTGGTCTGTGCCGCCTCCCATTTGGATACTGCTTGACGGGACACATTCATTTTCTCAGCAAGTTCCTCTTGCGACCATCCATTCTTTTTCCTAAGTCTGATTATCTTATCAGCTAAAATCATCTTTCAATACCTCCACTTGATAATACAGATAGCGTATCGCCCTCCAACAAACCAAGTATAACTTTTTTTTGAGTTACATGCCACCAAACGGCGACTTGAAATTCGTCAACCAACGGTTGCATTGTGAGGATTTCGTCTAAGATTATAAAAGTATGGCTTTATCTTTACTCCCACACTGCAGCGGTAGAGTTTCAAGATGACGAACATTTGATGATATTTTTGGGAATAAATAGACAGCGTAAAAAGTATTTTTGCCCTCATGCGTGTTTTTCTGTCTTTATGACACCCTATAAATTTGTATTTGATGTATTTTGAATTTACTTCTTTATGATTACAACAGCATTTAGCATCACTCTGCTTTTTTAGGAAACATTATTTACGATGGAACAGGCGCTTTGTTTCATATTGGGCTTCACAACTAACACGAATACCGAGCCTTCTCAGTAATTTTTCATCCTCTTCACTGAGGATCACCGTAAAATGCGCTTCGCTGCCATTTAACAAAGGTAACTGCTCCTGTGCTTTTTTGGCAAGAGGATTGGTCAATGCAGAAATCGCAAGCGCCAATAAAACCTCATCCGTATGCAGCCGTGGGTTTCTGTGGGCAAGATATCTTGTTTTCAATTCACAAATAGGAGCCAGAACGCTGGCGTCAATCAGATCAAAACGATCGTCGATGTCCGCTGAAACTTTTAGTGCATTTAAAAGAAGCGCAGATGCGGCGCCAAGCGTATCCGAAGTTTTTCCGGTCACCATTCTGCCGTCCGGCAAAATCATAGCACCCGCAGGAGCTCCTGTTTCTTTCGCTTTTTTCAAAGAAGCTGCCACCGCCGGAAAAACAGAAGCGTCCGTGTGCGACTGATTCAGCAATAGTTCTATTTTCCGCAGTTCTTCTTCTGAACCTTTGCCGCGCAGCAGATTGACGGAAGCCGCATAATATCGACGCAGAATTTCTCGTTTTGAAGCCATGCAGCAGATCTCATCGTTAACGATGCAAAAGCCTGCCATATTAACTCCCATATCCGTGGGTGAACGATAGGGCGACACCCCTTGAATGCGCTCAAACATCGCATTCAAAACCGGAAAAATCTCAACATCGCGATTGTAATTTACCGCCGTTTCGCCGTATGCTTCCAAATGAAATGGATCTATCATATTTACATCATTCAAATCGGCGGTTGCTGCCTCATATGCAATATTCACAGGATGCTTCAAAGGTAAATTCCAAATGGGAAAAGTTTCAAATTTTGCATACCCGGCTGTTACACCACGCTTATGTTCATGGTAGAGCTGGCTGATGCAGGTTGCCATTTTTCCACTGCCAGGACCGGGCGCTGTGACAACAATCAAGGAATGGCTGGTTTCAATATACTCATTTTTTCCCAAACCGTCATCGCTGACGATATGGGTGATATCCGACGGATACCCGGCAATTGGAAAATGCCGGTAACAGCGAACGCCAAGGGACTGTAGGCGCTGATAAAACTGGTTTGCAGATGCTTGTCCGTTAAATTGCGTTAAAACAACACTGCCGACATATAACTGCAATTCACGGAATGTATCAATTAAGCGAAGAACATCATCTTCATAAGAAATACCCAGGTCTCCGCGCACTTTATTTGATTCGATATCAGCCGCGTTGATGGCAATAACAATTTCCACATCATCTTTCAGTTTGCGAAGCATTTGCATTTTACTGTCAGGCGCAAATCCGGGAAGGACGCGGGACGCGTGATAATCATCAAACAATTTACCGCCAAACTCCAAATAAAGTTTTCCGCCGAAAGCATCAATCCGTTTGCGGATTTGCTCTGACTGGGTTTTTATATATTTCTCATTGTCGAAACCGATCGGCTGCATGACGAAGACCTCTCTTTTGACAGAATACGACTTATTATATCATATGATCCAAAGCCTGTCGATAGGATATTATAAAATTATGTCTATTCCGATTTAAGGCGTCATAAAAACGCGCTTGATTTAAAAAATCAGAAAAAATTAACAGGTGTACCGTTGCGTGAACCGCATAAACTACAACCGTGCCGTTGTGAAATTTTTGTTTGCTGCAAAATTTACCGTTATTGATTTGCGAATCACGGCACATACTACCCTTGCAAGCGCAGGGGATCGAAATGAAAAGGAGTGAAACACAATGGCGAAGTCCGGTAATTCTTCTCTTGTACCCCAGGCTCGTGAAGCGCTCAACAAGTTCAAGATGGAAGCCGCTACCGAAGTCGGCGTTAACCTGAAACAGGGTTACAATGGCGATTTGACCTCCCGTCAGGCTGGTTCTGTTGGCGGTCAGATGGTTAAAAAAATGATCGAGGCTTATGAAAACGGCATGAAATAAACTGTTTTCAAAGAGGCGCTTTCGCTCAGCGAGAGCGCTTTTTTTCACATAGGCAAGTTCGATATTTTCCCATGGCTTTTGAGTTTGAATTTGCCGCAAATATCACCGCAACGGTCGGAAAAGCTAATGTCAAGGAGGTGAAATATGAAGCGATTGATGAAACTTTCTCTTCTGTTGATCGAAATTCTTTGTGTATTCGGAATAACCACAGCAGCGGCAGGCTGTTTTTTATTGCCCGATTCCTTTGAAATCACACAAGGAGATACCATCCAAGTTGGAAATTTATATTCGATCAGCGGAAAAACAAAAGCCGTATTTTCAAACGGAAATCAAACGAACAGCAAATCCGAATATGAAGCGGAAATCACCGTTTTAGGCGTCATTCCTGTTAAGTCTGTGACGGTTGCTGAAACCCCGCGCAGACAGGTTATTGTCTCAGGGGCGCTTTGCGGATTGCGTATTTATTCAGAAGGTGTAACGGTTGTCGATACGGATACCCTGCTGACAAACGATGGACTCAAACAACCTGCTTCTGATGCAGGTTTTTTAAAGGGAGACATCATTGTTAAGATGAACGAAAAAACCGTCAATACAGCCGATGAAATTTCAGCTGAAATTGACAGGGCGCAGGACACGCCGCTGACTTTTACCATTAAACGGAATCAGGAAACCATGGAACTGTCGTTGTCGCCAATGTTTGACAAAAACACAGGCACCTATCGAACCGGTTTATGGCTGAGGGACAGTGCCGCCGGCATCGGAACCATGACCTTTTATGATCCGGAAACCATGGCGTTTGGGTGTTTAGGACATTCCGTGTGCGATGTTGATACCGGTCTTGCGGTGACAGTTCGCAGCGGAGAAGCGACGACGGCGATTCTGCAATCTGTTCAAAAAGGCGGAAATGGAAAAGCAGGAGAATTATCCGGTGCATTGGGACAACAGGTTTTGGGAAATATTTTAGAAAATGGAGAGAACGGCGTATATGGTGTCTTGCAGAATAAACCCGCTGCCTACGGCATCTATCCGGTTGCAAACGCCGATGAAATCCAGGTAGGACCGGCTCAAGTTATCACAACTGTTGACAACAGCGGTCCAAAAGCCTATTCAGTTGAAATTGAAAAAGTGAACACATCCGGCAGCAACAAAGACCTGATGATTCATGTTGTAGATACTGCGCTTTTGGCGCAAACCGGGGGGATTGTGCAAGGCATGAGCGGCAGTCCTTTAATACAGGACGGAAAATTTATCGGTGCAGTTACCCATGTGTTTTTGGACGACAGTTCAAGAGGATATGGCATATCTGCCCCGCACATGATCGCTCGCGCTGACGAGATCTGCCAACAGCAGGATGCTGCGTAACGCAAAGCATAAAACAAACGGGATCGCGGATTCGGCGACCCCGTTTGTTGCTTACAGATGAAGCGTTTTAAATATCAAAAGACCGGACGGATGTGCTTCGTAAAAGATACCGATACTTCCGTCGGGAAGTAAGGCAATCGAAGAATAGGCAAAAAAGTCAGGCGTTTTCCCCAAATAGGAGTATTCACTTTTCTCTTTCAGTTCCCACTCCCGAATGGTTGTCACCTTTGTTCCCTCGATTTCACACAGGGAGAGCACACCGTCTGTACGAGAGCTGTCTTTGCCGAGATGGCCTGATGGATGGACGCTGACAAAGTATTCTTTGTTTGGATCCATATCTTTTGAATAGTGGAATCCGTTTTCGCTATCACGCGGCAGCTTCAGAATCGATTTTTGACAACGGACAGAATACAATCCGCAAGCCCTGTAGCGCGAAAAATGCTGACCGCCGTCACAGCTGACAGACATTGGAGTTCTTCCATACTTCAGCTGTCTGCCGAGACAGATAATTCGTCCGTCGGACAGCTCCATCAATTGCGATTCGTCTATATTTTTAGAATAACGGCCTTCTATTCTGTTCCATGTTTTTCCCTGATCGTCAGAATAAATAACCGCTGCTCTGCCTAACGCATACATCGGCATCAAAAGCCTGCCGTTCTTTTTGGCATCCGGCTGATGCGAAAGACAAATCCCAATACCGGGGCCCGTGCCGAAAAATTTACCGTCACGCCCGGTTTTTACCATAGGCGTAATATCCCTGGGGCAACTCCAAGTCATGCCGCCATCTGCACTCTCGGTCTGCCAAAGATAGGACACAACGGCAACACGCAGCGGAGCCGAATGCGATTGCGGCGCATTGTAAGCATCCGAATACGGAATTTTTACAACACGATCGGGATGATCAGAATAGTCGGGCATATTTGTATTCAAATAGATATTACCGACATAGATATCCTTTGTATTTTCCGGATAAAGCGGAGGCGGAGAATCAAGAAATTCACCGTCACCATAATATAAATCGCCTATGGTTTCATAAGCATAGGCAAAATCATGCTTACGCGGCATATAATAACGCGTTTTGACTCCGTCAGGATCATACACAAACCCGTCTTCACGAAGAGTATAGCAGTTCCAGCCGGTCGCAGTGTTCCCGTGTTTCAGTTTCTTAACAGATTGCTGATTGGTAAAAAGCATCAGGTATTTTTTTCCGCCGATCTCACAATATCCGTCTGATTTTTCAAGCCGGGATCGATCATGAAGCCCCTTGCTTTCCGGAAACATATCAAACTGCATGATGATTTTATCTCCGGTAACCACCATAAGCGGATCCATAAATACCGCGCTGGTTGTGTCGCTGGCCTCGACAGGCGCTTTGCCGCAGGGTGGCGATACGATACGGATTTCATCGCTCCAACTTTCGCCCTGATTTTCACTCACCTTGACGGAAATTCCGATTTTTCCCCAGTCCATCCCCCCGGACGCACTGTCTATCGCGGCAACAATATTGCCTTTAACAGCAACAAGGGACGGAATTCTGTAATCTGGCGCGGAAAAGCCCGCCGGACGAACACCATCCAGAAACGAATAGTTCGTGCCGGCAAACAGTACCGTGTCTTTTATCATTGCATTCACTCCGTTCGCCAATTTTAAGTGATATCCTTTTTTGCTTCTTTTTCGGCTGCTTCCCACAAGCCGTTGATATAGGCGGCGCCTAAAGCACGGTCATAAAGCCCATAACCGGGTCTGCCCGTCTCCCCCCAGATCATTCTTCCGTGATCCGGACGGATATAGCCGTCAAAACCATTATCATACAGCGCCTTCGTAATGGCATACATATCAAGGCTGCCTTCGCTTGAAAGATGGCCGCTTTCTTCAAAACCATTGTCCAATATCTTGACATTGCGCATATGTACAAAGTGGATTCTGCCCATCGCCGCATACTTTGCAGCCATATGAACAACATCATTTTTTTTGCTGCATCCAAGGGAACCAGTGCAAAGGGTAATGCCGTTATGCGGGTCGTCAACCAAATGAAGGAAGCGATCCAGATTTTCTTCATCTGTAATAATGCGCGGGAGTCCAAAAATGCTCCAGCAGGGATCATCTTCATGAATCGCCATGTTAATACCGGCGGATGCAGCAACAGGAATGACTTTTTCCAAAAAATATTGAAGATTCCGCCAAAGATCTTCCGCAGTCATTGCATGATAGGCAGCAACAACCGCGCTCAGCTCTTCACGGGTATAGCTTGCATCCCAGCCCGGCAGCGTCAAGTCGCTGTCGCTTTTCAGCGGATCAACAGCATCTACCTGATCTTTATAATAAGCAAGACAGGTAGAACCATCTGCCCGGACATGATCAAGCTGTGTTCTTGTCCAGTCAAAAACCGGCATGAAGTTATAGCAAACGCATTGAATTCCTGCCTCACCAAGACGGCGAAGATTTTCACAGTAATTTTCTATGTAGCGATCTCTGGTCGGTTTGCCCAATTTGATGTCTTCATGAACCGGAACGCTCTCTATTACTTCAAACGCCAGACCGGCGTCTTCAGTCTGCTTCTTTAAAGCAGCAATGCTCTCACGGCTCCACACTTCGCCTACAGGCACATCATAAACAGCGGTAACAATTGCGTGCATACCGGGGATCTGGCGAATCATCTGAGGCGTAATGGCGTCATCCGGCCCATACCAACGAAACGAAAGTTTCATACCGTTCCTTTTCTCCTTTCAGCGAATAACCGCTTTCAAAAACACTTTTTTGCCTTTTTTGACAGCAACATAACCCTTATCAAAGGAAGCGCGAGGAACAGGAGCAAACATATCGGTTATTTTTTCATCATCCACACTGACGCTTCCCTGCTTAATCAGCGTTTTTGCTTCACTCTTCGATTTGGCAATCTGCATTTTGACGAGCAGATCAGCCAAAGAAATGGCCCCATCTGCAAAATCAGCTTCAGAAATTTCCCGCTCGGGCATTTCATCCGCATTGCCGACGCCGCCAAAAACAGATCGCGCGGCACTTTGCGCCTTTTCCGCTTCTTCCTGTCCATGAACCAAAGAGGTTATTTCAAACGCCAAACGCTCTTTGACCGGGTTCAGCTCACTGCCCTCCCGTTTTTCAAATTCACGGATTTCCTCAAGCGGAACAAATGTCAACATTTTCATGCACTTGATCACATCGGCATCGTCGATATTCCGCCAATACTGGTAAAAATCATAGGGCGATGTCTTATCGGGATCAAGCCATACCGCACCCTTTTCCGTCTTACCCATTTTTTTGCCTTCACTGGTCAGCAGCAAGGTAAAGGTCATTGCACAGACTTCACGCTGATCGGCACGGCGATTCAGTTCTACGCCGCCAATCATATTGCTCCACTGATCGTCGCCGCCAAGCTGCATTTTACAGTCATAGGTGCGGGCAAGATGCAGAAAATCATAGCTCTGCATAATCATGTAGTTCAATTCAAAGAAAGAAAGTCCGCGTTCCAGCCGCTGCTTATAGCATTCAGCTGCCAGCATACGATTAACAGAAAAATGAACGCCGACATCCCGAAGGAACTCAATATAATTCAAATCACAAAGCCAATCTGCGTTATTCGCCATAATGGCCTTCCCGTCGGAAAAGTCAATCAGTCTTCCCATTTGCTTGCGGAAACAGGAAATATTATGTGCGATTGTTTCTTTTGTCAGCATTTTGCGCATATCGGTCTTTCCGGAAGGATCGCCGATCAGCCCGGTACCGCCGCCGAAAAGTGCAATCGGAATATGACCGGCGCGCTGCATATGCGCCATGACCATAACGGAGACAAAATGACCGACATGCAAACTGTCAGCTGTTGGATCAAATCCAATATAGAATTTCATCGGCTTGCCGGTAATTAACTCTTCAACTTTTTTTTCATCGGTTAATTGCGCAACGAGCCCGCGCGCTTTTAACTCCTCAAAAACATTCATCAATCATTATCCTCCAACATTTTATCAATCTGACGAAGCAGGTCAAGCGCTCTCGGTGCATCCAGCGCAAAATCCTGTGTGGCCGCCTCAATGGAACAGGTCGCACAGCCTGCCGCGCGTAGAGATTTTAAGAAGCTCTGATAATCATATTCCTCCCCCTGCCGGGGGTAGCATCTCTTCATCTCTCCACAGGAGACCGGATAGGAAATATGAGCATGAAGCAAATAACCTTTCAGATCTTCTATGTTGACAACCGAATCACCGGTTTCCTTCATGTGATAGATGTCAGCAAGTACGCCAATGTGATCCGAATCCGCCGCAAAGGCCAACATAGCAGCTTCTTTTACCGTATTGATGAAATTACACTCCTGCCGGCGAAGAGGCTCAATGACCAGCGTTATTCCTTCCTGCTCAAAAAGCGGAAGAGCGATTTCTTTTAGGAAAGCAAGGTTATCATTCCATGCTTGTTGGAAATTCATATCCGGCTCCATCGAACGGGCGCCGCCGCTCCCAAAAACAACCTTCTGCAAGCCCATCGTTTTGCCGAGGGAAAGCCCTTTTTGAATATAGGAACGAAGTGCATCTGCATCCACTTTTGAGCCGCAGGTTTTCAGATCACCGGGCAGGAAGCAGTTTGCCGCCTCTACTGGCAGTGCATACCGATCTGTCAAGCTGCGCAATAAAGCGGCCTTTTCGTCATCGGCTGTTGCCAGCATACGGAAATTGGCCTCGACATAATCAAAGCCGCTGCGGGAACACACACGCAAATTTTCTTCATTTTCAACAGCTGTACATACACCGAATCGCATAAAAACACCTCATAAGTTTTGTTTATATTCCCTTGCATAAGAGAGAAGCTGCGCCGCATTTTCCAATTGTGTTTCACCAATCTCTGCGCCGCCGCCCATTCGTGCCAGTTCATACGCTCTTTGCGTATCAGAAAGCTGCGTCACCGTGGTTGTGGTCGTTGCCCCGTCCGATTGCTTTTGGATTAAATATTGAGCATCAGCAAACATCGCAAGCTGTGTTAAATGCGTAACGCAAATAACCTGCCGCCCAAGGGACAATTCATATAATTTCATGGCGATCTTTTCAGCGGCTCTTCCGCTGACGCCGGTATCAATTTCATCAAAGATCAGCGTTTGCACATCATCACAGGAACTTAAAACATTTTTAATTGCCAGCATGACGCGGGACAGCTCACCGCCGGAAGCAATTCGATTCAGCGGCTTTGGCGGTTCTCCGGGATTGGCGGAAAACAAAAAAGACATTTGATCTACGCCGTTTTCATTCAGGGGAACAATCGTATCTTCCACAGAAAATTGCACATTTGGCATATTCAAAAACTGAAGTTGCTCACAAACCGCATCAGCAAATTTTTTTGCCGCTTCCCTTCTCGCTTTTGACAGGGCTTTGGCGGCATCTTTTGCTTTCTGAGCCGCCTCATCAAACAAACTGTTCAATTCCAGCAAACGCTCTTGTGAAGAATCGATCTCTTCGCGTTCACGACGGATTTTTTCAAGATAGGAGAGCATTTGTTCTTCCGTTTCTCCGTATTTACGAGCAAGTCGCTTTATTTCACTCAGACGCTCGTCCATTTCGATTTCTTTCTGTTCCGAATAGGAAATGCCGTTCAATTTATCGGCAACCGCATCGCCGATTTCAGAAAGAGAATAGGACATATCCTCCAGAGATGCCGCTGTCTCAGCAAATTCTGGGAAATACTCACTTGCCGCCGCGATTTGCTCGCCTGCGTCTCGAACGGAGCTGGCAGCGCCGGCAGTTTCTTCAGTTCCGAGAAGCAACTCGGACGCAAGCGCCAGCAACTCGGTTATCTTTTTTTCATTACGAGAGATGGCAAGCGTCTGCTGAAGCCTTGCCTGCTCCCCCGGTTGCAAGTTAGCAGCTGTCAATTCTTCAATTTGGAAATCCAGCAAATCGATTCGTTTGAGCTTTTCAGATTCGTCAACAGACAGGCGCTTCATTTCCTTGCGAATCTCACAAAGTTCGCCGTAAATCTTGCGATAAGCGGCAAGTAAATCATCGGTTTTTCCGTAGGAATCGATATACATATAATGACGGGTGGCATCCAGTAAATTTTTACTGTCCATCTGACCGTGAATGTTGACCAGCTTTTCTCCCAATACGCGAAGCAGCGATAACGACACCGGCATACCGTTGATCCGGCAGTTGTTCTTTCCATCCCGGGTGATGCGACGGGAGATAATGAGATCCTCGCCGGGGTCATCCACATCATGCTCCTGCAAAATTTTGCGTACCGAATCGGACAAATCAGTAAATACTGCCGTCACACGCGCGCTGTTTTCACCGGAACGAATGCGGTCGCGCGATGTTTTTTCACCGGTAATGCAATTGATTGCATCGATAATAATCGACTTGCCCGCACCGGTTTCACCGGTCAGGCAAGAAAAACCGCGGGAAAAGTTCAGCTGAACCTTTTCAATAACGGCGATATTCTCAATTGTCAACTCTGACAGCATGGGACATTCCCTTTCAGAAATGCAAAAGTTTTTCCATTTTTTCTTTTGTCTGTGTCGCCGCAGCAACGGTTCGACACAAAACAAACACGGTATCGTCACCCGCAAGCGTTCCGACGATATTATCAAAATTCAGAGAATCCAAAGCGGCGCAGGCAGCATTTGCCGTACCGGTATGACATTTCAAAACACAGATATTTTCCGCGCAGTCAACAAATATAACCGACTGAATGAAAATATTATAATATTTTGAATTATGCTCACTCGATTCATGATCTGCTGCAGCTTCCGCCACACAATATTTATATAGTCCGTTAGCAAAGGGCCGTTTAATCAGTTTCAATTCCTTGATATCACGCGATACGGTTGCCTGCGTAACAGAAACGCCGCTTTCCAACAGCTTTTCCAACAGCTCGTCCTGTGTGCTGATATTGTATTGCTCAATCAGCCGAAGAATCAATGCGTGTCTTCTTTTTTTCATAATACCCCTCTCTCTTCTTGTTAAATACTGTATATTAAACCATCTAATAGTATATTAAACCAAAAATCAACCTTTTTTGCAAGTGTAAAACCGCTATTTATCGATTTTATTCTCTAAAACATTCCAAAATTTATCGTTTTTGATGCGTATAAAATTGGCATAGTGTTCACATTTTTGCACGCGAACATGACCGCCGTCGGGAATCAGCCGAGCTGATCCGCCATCAGCAGACAGATACAGCGGTCTGCGGGAATCAGCCGGCGAAACATCAATTGTGCTTTCAGAGGAAAAAATAACGCATCGGGAAGACATGGCGTAAGGTGAAATCGGAGTCAAAATAATACTTTCCAATGTCGGTTCGACAACCGGCCCGCCGGCAGCGAAAGAATATGCCGTAGACCCGGTTGGCGTCGCCAAAATGACGCCGTCACAACGGTAGCGATTCACCAAAACGCCGTCGCAAGACAAGTTGATTTCCGTTAAATAGATTTCTGCACCGCGGGCAAAAACAGCGTCGTTTAAACAATGAGCTGAGTACAAGACCGTATCGTCCTTAATAATATCCGCACGAAGCATCATCCGCTCATCAACCGCATAGTTTCCATCCATCAGCGAACGCAAAAGACCAAGTTCGTTTGCTTCCAGCCCTGCCATAAAGGCAACCTTACCGGCGTTGATGCCAAGAACAGGCTTATCATGAACGGCCGCGTATTTAGCCGAGCGGATAATCGAGCCATCGCCGCCGACCGCAATCACCAAATCACAGGAGGCATACAGGAGCTCATCCTCCATAATGACGCCCCCAAGGGAAGCGCAATATTTGCGATTCCGTTCGGAAAAAGCATACGATATGTGCAGCTTATTCAATTCGCTGCAAATATTTTTTGAAACCATCAAAGCGCCCGGGCGGGTCGCATTCGGTTCAATAGCCGCCAGCATGAAATTCACCCTCCAGCTCCCTGTGCGCACTTGCAACCACGGATTGAATATCAATGGCAGCTTCGTCAGTATCCTGCGCACGCAAATACAGCAAATATTCAATATTCCCGTCTCCGCCCCGTATCGGAGAATAAGCTAAACGAAGAGGGACAAGCCCTGCGCATTGTGCTTCATTCATAACGCGAAGCAGAACCCGCTGGTGTATTTTTGGATCTTTAACAATTCCGTTTTTACCGATCAAATTTTTGCCTGCCTCAAACTGCGGCTTAACCAAACAGACCGCGCATCCGGACGGTTTCAAAAGTGCCTGCATGACCGGAAATACATATTTCAGCGAAATGAAGGAAACATCACAACTGATAAAATCGGCCTTTTCCAAAGAATCCGGATTCAGTGAACGGATGTTGGTCTTCTCCATATTCACAACCCGAGGATCCCTACAAAGGGACGGCGCAAGCTGACCGGTGCCGACATCTACCGCATAAACTCGTGCGGCTCCGTTCTGAAGCATACAATCGGTAAATCCGCCCGTAGAGGCGCCGATATCAATACAAACAGCACCTGATAGATCAATATCAAAAACCGAAAGTGCTTTTTTTAATTTTTTTCCGCCTCTGCCGACAAATTCTGTTTCAACAGCAGCGTCATCGGTCAATACGATCTGCACTGTATCGGCAACGGAAAAAGAAGGCTGACAGATTTTTTTCCCATCGACCAGCACGCAGCCTTTTTTAATCAAGCGAACAGCGACAGACCGACTGCGGCAGATGTGGTTTTCCGCAAGATACACATCAAGTCTTTTCATTTTCTTCATCCAAAACAGAATGGATTTCTTCCACAATACCGTCTGTATCCAAATGGTATTTGTGCAGCTGTGACGAAACGCTGGCATGACAAACAAACTGGTTATCCACTGCGATATGACGATATTTGCCGCCGAAACCGAGCCTGCAAAGATGGGCGCCGACGATTTCACCTACCGAACCATTTCGCTCGGACTCCTCGAAGAAAGCGACCACACGACATGGCAGCAGATAATCATAAATTTTTGAATCGATCGGTTTAATCCGATTGATTTTGATGATTTTTATCTGAATTCCCTGCTGCTGCAATTTTTCCTTCGCTTCGCAGGCAAAGGCAAATTCCTTTCCATACGCCAGAACGGCAATTTGACAGGATTCATCCCCGTAAAGATCAAATGGCTCGACAGAAAAGTGAAAATCATTGGGCAGCTGTTTTTCTGCGCCCCGAGGATAGCGCACAGCGACCAAACCATCTGAGTGATAAAAAGCCTGAACAAAATCCGCGCGCAGCTCGCTGTAAGTAGACGGACTGTAAATGGTTACATTCGGGATGGTATTGATAAACGGCACATCCAAAATTCCCTGATGGGTTTCCCCATCCTCACCGACAAAACCGGCGCGATCGATGGCAAGAATGATCTTTTGCCCCTGCAAGGCGCCGTCATGAACAATCTGGTCATATGCGCGCTGTAAAAAAGAAGAATACACCGCAAAGACGGGGATCATGCCGGCTTTTGCAAGGCCGGAACAAAAAGTAACAGCGTGTTCTTCGGCAATGCCAACATCAAAAAATCTATCCGGGTACTTTTTTTGAAAAGCGACCAGCCCTGTTCCGAGAGACATTGCCGCTGTGATCGCACAGATCCGTCGATCCTTGCTTGCCATATCCACAAGGAAGGTACCGAACTCTTTAGAAAAATTATCTCCGGAAAAAATCGGCTCGCCTGTGTTTATATCAAATTCAGAAACACCATGAAAAGCTGCCGGGGCTTTTTCGGCAAAATCGTACCCTTTCCCTTTTGTGGTATGGATGTGCAGCAACACCGGGCATTTCGCTTCCTTGGCACCTTCCAGCGCGTCGCAAAGCTGCGGAATGTTATGTCCGTCAATCGGCCCCATATAGCGGAAACCGAACTGTTCAAACATTGTGCTGGAATAAATCAGATTTTTAACAAAAGTTTTCAGATTAAAAATAGCCTTAGCGCACTTTTTGCCAATCAACGGGATCCGGTTCAAAAAACTTTCGGTTCGCTCTTTTAAACGGAAATAGGAAGGCTTTGATCGAATGACTGCCAAATATTTTGCAACAGCGCCGACATTCTTGGAAATCGACATTTCATTGTTATTCAAAATCACAATCAGTCTGGTATCCGATCGCCCGGCATTGTTAAGCGCCTCATACACCATGCCACCGGTAAACGCTCCGTCGCCGATCACGGCAATGGCATAATTCTTATTCCCTTTCAGTTTATTCCCTTCGGCAATGCCCAGAGCGGCGGAAACCGATGTGCTGCTGTGTCCGCTGTAAAACATGTCATGTTCGCTTTCACTGGGACGGGAGAAGCCGGAAATTCCGTTCTCTGTCCGCAGAGACGAAAAACGATCATATCGTCCCGTCAGCAGCTTGTGGACATAAGTCTGATGACCAACATCCCAGACGATTTTATCTTCAGGCGAACGGAACACTTTGTGCAAGGCAATGGTCAGCTCGACAACACCTAAATTTGATGCCAAATGCCCGCCGGTTTTTGAGACGGTTTCGATCAATTCTTCCCGGATCTCTTTTGCGAGCTCTTCCAATTGCTCTTCATTCAATTTTTTCAGATCCTGTGGCGAATGGATCTGTTTCAAATAAAAATCTTCCATATTCTCACCAGATATCGATCACGAAAGACGGTTTGACAAACCGGAAGCAAAACGGCGCAAAACATCCGCTTCCTGACCAAAGATGTCCAAAGAGCGAAGCGCATTCTCCGTATAGCGTTGTTCCTCTTTCCGCGCTCCGTCCAATCCCAACAGGGAAACATAGGTGCTCTTTTCATTCTTTTCATCACTGCCGACAGGTTTTCCCAAGGTTGCACTGTCGGAGGTGACATCCAAAATATCATCCTGGATCTGAAAGGCGATCCCGAGATTATCTGCAAAATTTTCAGCAGCTTCGATTTGCTCCCACGAGGCATCGGCTGCAATACAGCCAAGAACACAAGCGCATTTTATCAGCGCTGCGGTTTTTCCGGCATCCGTCTTTTTTAAATCAGAAACGGTCTGCTTCTGTCCCTCGCCGGCAAGATCAAGAACCTGACCTCCGATCATGCCTTCTGTGCCCGCATAAAGAGAAAGCGCGTCCACCGCACGAACCAAAAGAGATGGGGGAAGCTCTGCACTGACCAAAATGCCGAAAGCACGGGTCAGAAGCGCATCGCCGCCAAGCAATGCGTTTGCTTCGCCGAACCGAATGTGTGACGATGGCTGTCCACGGCGCATATCGTCATCGTCCATACACGGCAAGTCGTCGTGAATCAGGGAATATGTGTGCACATACTCAACTGCGGCGGCAAAAGGAAGCGCGGTTTCCCGTTTGCCTCCACAAAGCTCACAAAAGGCAAGCGTTAAAAAAGGCCGCACGCGCTTGCCGCCATTTGCAAGCGAATATGCCATAACCTCGCGCATCGGGTCATCCTGCTCCGGAAGAAAATCCGAAAGAGCCTGATTCACTTCCGCAAGGCAATCATTCAGCTGCTGTATCTTCATTTTCATTCTCACCAAGTTCCATTATTTTCTGATGTGCTTTTTTCAGACAATCATCACAATAAGCGGAAAGTTTTGTGCCCTTTTCATAGAGCTTGAGCGATTCTTCCAGCGTGACTTCACCGCGTTCAAGCTGTTCAACGGTCTGTTGCAACTGTTGCAGAGCGTCTTCAAATGTCATCTTTTTCATAAACCGGCTCCTTTATCATTCGACAATCCGCTGACCCATCGCGGAAAAGCACGCGGATTTCATCATTTATATGCAATTGTGAGACGGTGGTTACCGCTTCACCGTCTTTTTGACACAGCGCATACCCGCGGGACAGTACTTTTAACGGGCTTAACGCGTCTAATGAAGCGACAAGTTCACGGAACACCTTTTCCTGATTGGAGATAAAACCAAGCTGAGCAGCCCGCAAACGGCTGCTTAAATGGTCACAAGTGAGCATTTTGGCGTCGATATCATGCAAAATCTGTCTTTTTACCCCATCGGAACCAAAGCGGGACAACGCGTTTTCGCATGAAGTAAGAAAAACTGTTTGCGCACGCGCAAGACGAAGAGAAAATAAATCGAGAGCAGCGCGTATCTCCATCTGATCGGGCACAGCCAGTTCAGCTGCGGCGGAAGGCGTTGGCGCTCTTAAATCGGCGGCAAAATCACACAAAGTAAAATCTGTTTCATGACCGACTGCGGAAATCACCGGTATTTCAGACGCCGCCACCGCACGCACCAAAGACTCTTCATTAAACGCCCATAGATCCTCCATGGATCCCCCGCCTCTGCCGACAATAATCACATCGCAGGCGTGACGCGCGTTCAACTCATTCAGGGCTGAAACAATTGAAAGCGCCGCCTGATCTCCCTGCACGATAACAGGCGCGATGAGAACCGCAGCCAGCGGCCACCGGCGATTCAGGATATTCAGAATATCGCGAACTGCCGCGCCGGTCTTTGCGGTCACTACGCCGATTGTGTGCGGAAATTGCGGGATCGGCTTTTTCCTTTCAGGGGCAAACAGACCTTCGCGTTGTAATTTTTCTTTCAGCTGCTCAAAAGCCAATGCCAACGCACCGGCGCCATCGGGAATCATGGCATCAGCATACAGCTGATACTGTCCATCTCGTTCAAAAACACTTACACGACCGGTTACAACAACCTTCATGCCATTTTTCGGCAAAAAACGAAGGCGTGAGGCGTTGGAACGAAACATCACCACTTTTACAGCTGCCTTATCATCTTTTAGCGAAAAATACAGGTGCCCTGACTGATAATGAGAAACAAAGTTTGAGATTTCACCGCTAATGGCAACTCGTTGCAGGCGTGTCTCTGCCTCAAACATGGATTTAATAAAAAAATTCAATTGAGAAACGGTTAATACCGATGTATTCACAACATCGCATCCTTTAGCGCCGCAAGCACTGCTGTTCCCACGGCATTATCACCGGACAATTCCTGCGATGCAAAAACCGTATCGGGATAGTCAGACAAGCGCTTACGAATAATGGTATTGGAAATCACGCCGCCGGAATAAAGGATCGGCAGATCAGGATAACGATCACGGAGCGATTCCGTCATGGCGCAAAGCGCATAAGCAATCGAATCAATACAAAACCGGGCGATATCACAGGGTAAGGCACCGTCTTTCCACATCTTCTCACATTGATTCTGAATTCCGGACAAACTCGGGCTTCCGTTTTTTACAGAAAGTTTCGGTGAAAAACGGCACTCGCTTTCCAAAGAAAGCGCATCCAGTGCCTTTCCAGCGGGGAAAGACAAACCCAACATAACGCCTACACGATCCACCGCCTGACCGGCCTTCAAATCGGAAGACGACAGCAGAGGAACACATGAAAAAACTTTTGTCTGATCCGGCGAACAGAAAACAGCCTGCGTTGTACCGCCGGAGACATGGAATGCCAAAAACGCGCTGGATAACAGATCCAAACGCCCGGCACTGAAAAGAGCGGCAGCTATATGGCCATGCTGATGAGAATTGGTATACATCGGCAACCCCGACAAGGCGCAAAGCCCCTTCACAAAAGAAATCCCCACGGTAAAGCACGGCATATAAGAACCATCCTGATCGCAGGGACGGTCGGAGGCTGCGGCAGCAGCCAGATGAATATCAGAAGAAAAGAGATCGCGCAGTTCAAGAAGGCGCTCAGGCAATAACTGTGTATGATGAAAAACAGCATCGCTTTGACGAATTCCTTTTTCACCGGCTTTTACCGGCAAAAGGCTGCGGGACTGCCATACCTGCTGGGTTACTGAATCAAAAAGAGCCGCGGAAGTCGTATAATTACTGGTATCGATACCAAGATACAGCCCCATTATGCGTCAAGACTCCTTAAAAAAGAACCGAGAACACCGTTGATATAGGAAGCATCCTCCGGCGTTGCGTATTTTTTGGCAAGTTCTACTGATTCATTGACCGATACCCCACTCGGGATATCATCAAAAAACAGGATTTCACAAATTGCCATACGAAGCAAGGCAAGACTGACACGGGACAGGCGATTCAATTTCCAGCCCTTTGCAAATTTTGTAATGATCTCGTCCGCTTTGTCGCGCTCCTGTGCGGCTTTTTCCGCCAATGAAACAGCAAAATCATCCGGGTACTGGACATCGTCACTAACGCCGGCAGCATCAAGGATTTCATCTACCGTTGCATCCGGATGAAAAATCTGCTCAAAAATCAGGATAAACGCTTGTTCTCTGGATTCATGTCGTGTCATAAAGGACCACCTGCCTGAAAATATCTAAAAAAAGCCCCCGGGTGACCGAGGGCGCAAAAGCGGTATTATATTCACAAGGTACATTGCCGACGGTTTGTATTATTATACCAAACAAAAGCACCCAGCGCAACCTTTAATCCGCAATTTCGCAAAACAGGTAAAAAATTCAGTTTTTATACATCAGCAGGAAATAGGAAAATCAAAGATCCGAAACATCATTCACATAAAAGAGCATTACTGAACAGACAAGACCGATCCCACCTCCGAAAGAGGCAAAAAAGCCGGCCGTTCATCCGGCTGACGGTTTGGGCGATGCAGGGTCAGCATCCAGCCGCCGTCAAAAGTTTGAAAAATCATACCGTGACCGCCATCTTCGGTAAAAAGATGCGGCTGCTGCGTCCAATGACCGGTAATGCTTCCGTTATCCGACAAAGCACGGCACTGCGCATATTTTCCCTGAACGCCGGTAGACCAAATCAGTGAAAGCGCTCCGTTTTCGTGTCGATGCAGAAAAGGTCCGTCTGTCACATACCGTTCTCCAGCAATAAATGGAACCTCATAAGCATCAGAGCCGCGAAACAGCGTAAACGGATCAGAAGCCGGCTGTTTCAAATCATCAGTCAAACGGACGGCTTCCACGGTTCCATTGAGGATCTGTACATGCTCGTGACAGAAAACCATATATGGCACCCCGTTTTCCACATAAAAAGTGCCGTCCAGCGCAAACCAGTCGTTTGGCGTAATGGAACCGTCGCTATGCGGAAGAAACTGTCCGTCCGGAGCATCACTTTTCAAAATAAAAGTTCCCCGGTTATCTGAATTTTTCTGTGTAAAGGTCGCAAAAAGATAATAGCTTCCCTGATACGCATGCACTTCCGGCGCCCAGTTGACGCCCCGATTCAGATCGAACTTTGAGGAATCAAAAATTTCTTTGGGTTCGCTCCAGTGAATCAAATCACGACTGGTATACACATCAAAACCACCGGTATTCATGCCAAAATGAGATGCACGCGTACCGTACAGATAATAAACGCCATTTTCCGGTAAAATGAAAGGATCACGAATATGAATATCCTGTGCTAACATCATCAGATCTCCTCCCGATTCAAAGCAAGGGTAATCAGTTCAAAGGGATGATACGATAAAGTTTCGATTTGCTCTACCGGTTCTTCCAGCAGATTCATTTTTATCATTTTTCTGCCAAGAGAAAGTGTTCCGCGTCTCCCGTCCTGCTCAGAAAGACGAAAAATCACTTGTTTCCCATTTTCTGACAACTTGACAGCCTGCAAAAACAATTCATTGGGAAGAGCAACCGGCAAGCGGAAAGAATCAGCAGACAGCAGAGGGATGTTATATTCAAAGGCTCTGCGGTTGATCTGCGCATCCAGGAAGGAACCGCCATGCGGAAAAATCAAATAGCAAAAATCGTGATAGCCACGATCCGCGTCCGGATCTGGGCGTTCCGTCGCTCGCAGAAGTGAAAGACCGACGCTGCTGTTTTTTGCTCCAACGCCATACTTCCCCTCATTGATCAGGGCGACACCTCCGCCGCTCTCCGCCATATCGCACCACTTATGATGACAGACTTCAAAGCGCGCCTGCTGCCAAGT
The DNA here is from genome assembly GCA_944380845.1 of uncultured Clostridia bacterium. Taxonomy (GTDB): domain Bacteria; phylum Bacillota; class Clostridia; order Oscillospirales; family Acutalibacteraceae; genus RGIG2774. Next base: position 37,795 of record CALWIU010000027.1, read on the forward strand.
AGTATTGCGGTGGGTTTCTCTGCGAATAAAACCGGCTGAAGTATCACAAATCAGCTCTCTTGATAAAACATTCACATCAAAAACCACTTTTGCCAGTTTATGATCTTCCTGCCAATCGACAAGATTTTCCACTTCGATCGCACG
>CALWIU010000028.1 GCA_944380845.1 uncultured Clostridia bacterium
TGGTTTTTCCCGATGCAATAAACCGAGTAAACATTCGTAAATTTATCATATATTCATAAACCGTTTTCGGGGAACGATTTTTCACAACTCTCATATTACGCAAAAAATTTCCCAATACTTCCGGCAGTTCCGAATAATCTATTTGCATGCTGGATTACACCTCATATATTCAGTTTGCTATAAGTCAGGCATATGAAATCGATTCGGGTTGATCACTGCCCTAAATTGCACAAAATATTGATTTTGTGCAATTCTAAGTATTATTCTATCATGAAGAATCTCCTGTGTCAAGCTCTACAATCACAAAAAAGCGAGCGGTTATCCTCCGCTCGCTTTTCAGTATGATATTGATACGATTAGTCAGCTCGATCATCCATGCGGCTTTCAACATTGCTTTCCGCTCGGTCCATACCGTCTTCAACATCATCTCGCGCCTGATCCAAACCGCTTTCCACGCGATCGGCTCCTTCTTCAATGGCGCCTTCTGTTGTTGTTTCAGGTACATTGGTTTGCATCAGATCAGATGTGGTTGCCGTTTTAGTTGTTGTTGTAACCGATGGATCTTTTTCATCCTGATTACAAGCTGTGAACAATAACGAAAACACACCGGTCAAAACACAAATGAATGCGATGATTTTTTTATTCACTGAAAACCTTCCTTTCTCCGCTTTGGTTTTATTATGCCCGAATCCTTCCCTGTTATTCAGTTATTTTGTCAAAATTCCATTATCAGAATAAGTCAGCAATAATATTTCTTCTTCTTCTAATGTTTCGGGATTGATATAAACGAGCACATCGCTATTGTCTTCACTTTCGCAAAGAAATTCAATGGTCAATATTTCCTTGCCGCCGTCGGTCGGTATAATCGCATTTTTCCACGATTTAATGGTAAGCATACGGCTGACCGAGCCTTTTGCCTGTTCAACGACATCGGCACTTGTCGACAGATCTTCTCTGTTCTTGTGATTGATTAAATAGCCGGTCGCGTCAAAGGATACAATGTCCCCATTATCCAGGGAAATTCCGACCTTAATCAAGTCTGTATAGCAGCAAACATTCCCCGCATAATAAGCAAAATTGATAACAGCAATACCATCGGAAATGGAATAATAGCTGTCACGCATATTCAGATATCCGATTTTTTCCAAAAAAGATTTAGCCTGATCGATTGCCTCGGCAGCAGACATCGTTTCTTCCCCGCTGAAATGATCGCTTAGCATATAGCGGACATACCCGCCTTTTTTGGTAATGGCAATGCTTTTGCCATCCATTTGAAAAACATAAGACGGTAAATTGTTTTTCTCTTCCCCTGCATCTTCTAACGAATCAACAGATGTTCCCAAAAAAGCAGCAGCGGTTTTTTTCGCCTCTTCCCTGCTGATTTCAGGTTCATTTTTCAAAAGCTCAGACTCCTTGTTGTCTATATTATCCGAAAACGGTCCATCGTATATCAAAGTCGGATAATCACTGATATTTTTTTCCGAATCCGTAGCAGCATCTGAGAAATTGATGATTTCCGGTGTATCTCCATCCAGTAGGGACGCATCAATATCATCAAAAGACAGCGATCCGGCATACATCAATTCTTCCATATAATCAATTTGTTGAGAATATTTTTCGGCATATTCTTTGAATTTCTTCAGATTTTCATATTCTTCGCTTGTTATTTCCCCACCGGCAGCTGCTTTTCTATTCAAATACATTGTATAATCCCCCACTTGGGATAAAAATTTATAAGTCCCCAGCAAGTGGATTTCTTCATCACCCAAATGTGACAGGCTCGTTTTCGCTCCTGTTGACTCTCTCCATAATGAGGAAGCAATGGACGATATCATCGGCTCTGTACTGCAATATAGCCCTTTGGTTAAGGATGTCTCTATCTGATCCATATAAGTTCCAAGATCGGATAAAGCCTGTTGCCGGGAAGCTGTAATGATTCGAGCGTATTTAACCTGTTTGACCGTTGCACTGACTGCCCATATTCCAAGAACCAAAAATAACGCCGTGCAAAAACTGATGACACGGATTTTTCCTCGCCTTGTTTTATATTCCATCTTTCACTCATCCTTATTCTTTGATATTCATACTATTTGTCTGAAATCGGTGATTATAAGCGTCAAAAAATACCTTTACTGGCAAAATTTATTTGCCTTGCTCTATGGAGTATAGTATAATATCATTGTTAAGAATGAAATTGAAACATCATTTCGTTTCCTTTTTAGGCTTTCAGAATATCATGTACTGAAACAGAATAGAAAGGACTGCTCTTTTTTATGATATATTTTGACAACAGTGCGACAACTCCCATCTGTCGTCAGGCTGCCGAAGAAATGATGAAAATGATCACGGATAATTTCGGTAACCCGTCATCACGACACGAAGTCGGACTGCGTGCCTTTCAGGCAATGAAAACAGCTAGAAACCGTGTCGCAAAAGCAATTGGATGCTCACCGGAAGAACTGTATTTTGCACCAAGCGGCACGGCAGCAAACAACACGGCAATCTTTGGCGCAGCAAAGTTGATGAAACATTTTGGCAATAGGATTATTACAACCTCTTTAGAGCATCCCAGCGTCAATGAACCGCTGAAAGCACTTGAGCAAAACGGATATGAAGTGATTCGCCTGCCTGTTGACCGAAGTGGAAAATTATCGTTGTCTTCCCTGCGCAATGCCCTTCAACCAAATACGATTTTTGTTTCCATGATGTTGGTCAATAATGAAATAGGCGTAATCAATCCCATATCGGAAGCAAGCAAATTGATACGCAGTTTGTGTCCGCGTGCCATTATTCATTGCGACGCGGTTCAGGGTTTTGGAAAAATCAAAGTCACGCCTGGCAAATTAGGCGTAGATCTCTTGACGGTAAGTGCGCACAAAATCCACGGTCCCAAAGGCGCCGGAGCATTATACATAAAAAATGGTCTGCATTTACCCGCATATATTTTAGGCGGTGGGCAGGAAAATGGGATGTTTTCCGGAACAGAAGCGACGCCCGCCATCGCCGGTTTTGGTGCGGCAGCCGCCGCTCTTCCGATTGATATGCGAACAACCTATGAAAATGTTCAGTATCTGCGTGACCGCTTAGTGGATCATGTCACTTCTGTGCCCTTTGTGGCGGTCAACTCCCCTTCTGATGCCATTCCCTATGTATTAAATCTTTCTGTGCCCGGCGTGCCATCAGAAGTTATGATCAACGCGCTGTCCGATCATGATATTTGCGTATCAGCTGGTTCTGCCTGCAAGAAAGGTCACCGCAGTGAAGTCTTGAAAGCCATTGGTATGGACGCTCGCCGGATCGACAGCGCTATCCGAATCAGCTTTTCGCGATTTACAACCATTGATGAGATTGACCGTTTTGCAGAGGTTTTTCTCTCTTGTGCAAAAAGATTTCTTCGATAATTTAAAAAGGATGTCATACGATGAAAGAAGTATTATTACTGAAAGACGGAGAGCTCGCTTTAAAAGGGTTGAATCGATCGACCTTTGAGGACATACTTGTCAAAAACTGCAAGCGCCGCTTAGCGCGCCTCGGAAAATTTACTTTCACCAAATCGCAATCAACAATGATAGTTGAACCAAATCAACCTGATATCGATCTTGATGAAGCGGCTGCCATCATTCGGAAAGTATTTGGTATTGTCGGATATTCACGCGCTGCGGTCTGCGAAAAAGAGTTACCAACCATATGCTGCATAGCACAGGATTATCTTGCTGATGAGCTTCAAAACATCCATACTTTTAAAGTTGAAGCCAAGCGGTCTGATAAAAAATTTCCCTTCACCTCTCCTGAAATTTGCCGAGAAGTTGGCGGGTATTTATTATCTAAAAACAAGAATTTGTCCGTCGATGTACATCATCCTGAAATGACCGTTACCGTTGAGATCCGTGATCAATATGCTTTTATACACGGCAATCAAAAAAAAGGCGCAGGTGGCATGCCGGTTGGAACAAACGGAAAGGCAATGCTGCTGATTTCCGGCGGAATTGACAGCCCTGTTGCCGGTTGGATGATGGCAAAGCGCGGTATTGCGCTGAGCGCCGTACATTTTGCATCCCCTCCCTATACTTCCAAACGCGCGGAAATGAAGGTGCATGAACTGCTTTCAAAAGTCGCAGAATACAGCGGCAGAATCAAGCTGTATACCGTCCATTTTACCGATATTCAAGAGGCGATTCGTGACCATTGCCCGGAAGATACTTTTACACTAATCATGCGCCGTCATATGATGAGAATCGCTTCTGCCCTTGCAGAAAAAGACGGTGCTTCCGCTTTGATAACTGGTGAAAGTGTGGGTCAGGTTGCCAGTCAAACAATTTATGCCCTGGGCTGTACCGATCAGGCGGCTTCCCTGCCGGTTTTTCGTCCCTGTATTGGGTTGGACAAAACAGAAATCATTGATATATCCCGCGCGATTAACACTTTTGAAACTTCCATTCAACCCTATGAAGATTGCTGCACAGTTTTTACTCCCAAGCATCCAAAAACAAAGCCTACGCCGGCACTGTTACAGGAAGTTGAATCCGTTTTTGACTGGACGGAATTGTTAAATCAAGCCATTGCAACGGCAAAAGAAGAATGGATCACACAGGAGGAAGGAATATGAAACCATTAGCAATCATTGTCAACGGAATAAAAAGTACCCTTGCGGATCGTGCAAGAAAAAAATTTTTAAAAACTGCTCCTGAGGAACCAAAAATCGGAACTTTCGACTATGTAAAACCGATTGATACTGGTTTTTTTACAGTGGGCTTTGGCAAACACAGCGTGATGCCTGCTGAGCCGATTCCCGGTAAAACAACATATTATGTAGCGGGTTATCGGGTCAATCACCCTGCAACGGGCGTATTGGATCCCATGATGGCAAAAGCTATCTATATTGATGACAACACAGGGCGAGGCGGTATTGTCATCTGTCAAATAGATTCCGTTGGGATCATGCGTCATGATGTTCAGATCATCCGCGATAAACTGGCAGATTTTTGCAAAGCTACCGGATGCCGCAGCATCAATATTTGTTCCACACACGATCACGCCGGTATTGACACCATGGGTCTATGGGGACCACTGCCAAAAAGCGGACGAAACAAAGAACACATACAAGCGGTCATTGACGGAGCTGTTGCAGCTATTGAAGACGCCTATCGCAGCCGCAAAGATGGCTCTCTTTATTATGGCTTCTGTGAAATTGATCCTGCACTTTATCGAGACAGCCGGCTTCCTGAAGTATTTTCAAATAAGCTGCATCGTTTTCGCTTTTCTCCTAATGATGGCGGACGCGACATATATTTTGTTAATTTTTCTTCGCATTCAGAATCCCTTTTAGGTGACAACACGCTAATCAGCGCGGACTTTCCCGCCTATATTGCGGCAGAAGTCGAGAAAGAAAAATCAGCTGATCTGGTTTATACAGTCGGTGCAATCGGCGGTCTTATCATGATGAGACCGATGGATGACGACCCTGTGGTTTCAACTAAAAAAACCGGACGCTACTTGGGAAAAAAACTTTGTGAAATCACAAAGGAAGTAAAACTTCCGCCTGCGATTCAAATCATCTCGCGAGAGCTCTATGTTCCCTGTGACAATCATGTTCTGTTAGCAGCAGCTAAAGTAGGGATTATTCCGGCAAAACCCTATGCAACGGGTGTTGGATCGGGCGCTTTGAATCAATCTCTGCTAACAGAAATGACCTACATGGAAATCGGCAATGTAAAAATATTACTGATTCCCGGTGAGCCCTTCCCGGAAAACATTTATGGCGGTTATTTGCGTTCAGAGGAAAGTGCAGAAGGGAAAGATCCATCAATCAACCCGCCGCCGCTGAATAGTCTTGTCGATGGCGAACTGATCGTTATCGGTCTTGCAAACGATGAAATTGGATATATGCCGCCTCCCAATGATTTTTATCTTGACCCTGAGCTTCCCTATGTAACACAAAGAAAAGACCGTTTTGACCGCCGCCACTACGAAGAAACAAACTCCCTCGGACCGGAGACCTCCTGGCATATTTACCATGCCTTTCGGCAAATGCTTGACGATGTACAAGAACATAAAAAATTGACTTAAGTTTACTTTTTCTTATGAGATAAAAAATACAATTACACCATGATTGCAGCAAAAAAGCGGGCAGAAGTTTTTACTTTCTGCCTGCTTTTTTAGCTAATTGGTTGCCCTTGATAAAACAATCCAGTTTTTTCAATGGCTGATTTCTTGTTCACAATCTCTTGTTGTCTGTTTACTCGTCACAAAAAAAGCGGGACAGCCTTTTCAGGCTGTCCCGCACTTCACACTTAGAATGCCGACAAAATCTCACTGAGGATGTTGAGAATTCTTGTGAAGTAATTCAAAATCCGAACAAAAATGTCTAAAAGACCATCTTTGCAAAGATCGCAGTCACCATCGCCATCTGCATCCAAATGGCTTCCTTCATGCTGGAACTCGCCGTCGGAATTGAAGGCATAAACAACGCCGTCAATGGTGATTTCATCGGTTACAGCATAATTGCTGTTTGCAGGATCAAAGTAGTATTTTTCGCCATCGATTTCCTGCCAACCAGTCAGAACCGCGCCATTGTCACAATAAACTTTGCCGCCGTCCAATTCAATGAAACCGTTTTTAACTGTTCCATCTTCATTAAACAGATACAGAACACCGTCGATTTCCGCCTGATCGGTTACCATGTAACCAGTCTCAGGATCGAAGTAGCGTTTGCCGACCAGATCCGCTCTGGAAGCATCCCAGTAAACGCCGTTCACATCACACCAGCCGGTGACATAATCTTCCGCCCAATAATAACGGGTACCGACACTGTCCTCAAAGACAAAGCCCTGGATCAGTTTTCCGTCGTCATCACAAACGAAACGCTGGCTGTCGCG
>CALWIU010000029.1 GCA_944380845.1 uncultured Clostridia bacterium
AAATCCGCTGTCGCCTTGTTATTGGCGATGGGGATATCGAACACCTGCGCAATTCGCAAAAGCGCCTTGACATCCGGGTCATGGGGCTGGGCGGTCAGGGGGTCGGAGAAAAAGATGACGATATCAATTTTGCCATCCACGATCATGGCGCCGATCTGCTGGTCGCCGCCAAGCGGGCCGCTGTTGAAGCCCCGGATGGGCAAACGGGTGCGCTCGGCAATCATACGGGCGGTGGTGCCGGTGCCAAACAGAAAATGATGTTTCAAAATGTCGGCGTTCTTTTGACACCATTCGATGATTTCTTCTTTTTTGTTATCATGTGCGATCAGGGCGATGTTTTTCTGCTTCCCGATCACAGCTTCCTGGTAGGAATAGGAAAATTCCATGGTGCGCGTCCTCCTTATTTTGTCTACAGAAAAAGACTAACACAGCGGCAGAAAAAAAGCAATCGGTTTGTCGAAATTTCCCGCGGCACCGGCAAAAAAAGATGAAAAGGCGGAGCACAAGAGAAAAACGGAAAGGAATGGATGGAACGAGGGGAAGATGTGAATAGGAGAAGAAAAAGCGCCGGGAATAGCGGAAAAAGTTTGTGCGGAGAAAACGCGGAGAAACCAGCGGCGAAGAGAGCGGCAAAAGGAGACAGCGGGCAAGAAGACAGAAAAAAGGCTTTGGCGAGTGGCGGCGTATAAAGGTAGAGCCATGTCGTCAAAGCCGTTCAGTCAGAAGTGGTTTGTTTTTATTTTTCCGGTTCGGCGGGAAAGGATCGTCTTTCAGATGGGGCTGAATCCTCTTTTTCTTTTTATTTTGGCGGTTCATCCTACCTGATCGACGGGCTGCTTTCTTCCGTTTTTGCGAAAGAAGGCAGCGGGCAAGAAGACAGAAAAAAGGCTTTGGCGATTGGCGGCGTACAAAGGTACAGCCATTTCGCCAAAGCCGTTCAGTCAGAAGCGGTTTGTTTTTCCGGTTCGGCGGAAGGATCGGCTTTCAGATGATGCCGATTTCTCTTTTTTTGTTCATCCCACTTGATCGACGGACTGAAGGAGCTTGCCAGCCGCCGGTTTTCATGGTAAGATTTTTGCTAATTCGCAACTATTTTTTGATACAGCCGCCGGTTTTGTCCGGAGGGTGTTTTCTTTTTTCTTTTGGCTGTGAGCCTTCGCCATCCGCGTTTTGGAGACGGGGCACGGGGAAAATCAGGTGCGGGATTGCCGTTTCAGCACTTCTTCAGCGGCTCGGAGAATGCCGACCTTGGCGCTGTGGTAGTTCAGTCCCCCCTGCATCCAGACTGCATAGGGTTCGCGCAGCGGCGCGTCGGCGGACAGCTCGATGGAAGAGCCCATGGTGAATGCCCCTGCCGCCATGATGACCTGACAGGGATAGCCGGGCATATCCCACGGTTCCGGCGTGACAAAGGAATCCACCGGTGAACCGGACTGTATCCCCCGGCAGAACGCGATCAGGTTTTCGGGATTTTGCAGCCGCAGTGCCTGAATGATGTCGCGTCGGGGCTCGTCCACGGCGGGCGTGGGAGAAAAGCCCATCTGCTCAAACAGAGCGGCGGCGAAAACGGCAGTTTTCAGCGCTTCGCCGGTGACATGGGGCGCATTGAAAAAGCCCATGAACAGTTCCCGGTTGTTGCCCAGGCTTGCGCCGACTTCCCGTCCCAGTCCCGGAACGGTCATGCGGTAGGCGCATTGCTCGATCCATTCCTTTTTTCCGGCGATATAGCCGCCGCAGGGGGCAATGCCGCCGCCGGGGTTTTTGATCAGCGATCCGGCGATCAGATCGGCGCCGGTTTCGGTCGGTTCGACCGTTTGTACAAACTCACCGTAGCAGTTATCGACCATAACCACCGCGTCGGAAACTTTTTTGACGGCTTCCGCTGCGCGTCCGATCTCTTCCGCCGACAGGCTCGGGCGCAGGGTATAGCCCCGCGACCGCTGGAAATAGACCAGCCGGACGGTGGGGTCGGCGCGCAGGGCGTCCTGTATGCCGTCCAGATCGAGTTTGCCCTCGCCTGTCAGGTCAACCTGCTTGTAATGAATGCCGAAATCCGCAAGACTGCCCTGTCCCTTTTCGCCGGCAATGCCGATCACCGGGCATATGGTGTCATAGGGACGGCCGGTGACCGAAAGCATGGTATCGCCCGGCCGCAGTACGCCGAACAGCGCCGTGCCCAGCGTGTGGGTGCCGCAGGAAAAGCTGTGGCGGATCAGCGCGTCTTCGGCGCCGAAAGATTCCGCAACGACTTTGTCAAGCGCCTCGCGTCCCCGGTCGCTGTAGCCGTACCCTGTGGTCGCGCCGAAGCAGGCTTCGTCAATGCGGTTATGGATAAAAGCGGAAAGAACCTTCTGCTGGTTGTATTCCGTATTCTTTTCGATTTGCTCAAAATAAGGTTTCGCACGCGTTTCCGCCTTTTCGGCAAGCTGTTGTACGGTTTCGGAAAAGGTAAAAAAATGTTTCATAGGGTCAGTTCCCACCAGATGTTAAAATTTTGATAGCCGATTTTTTGATAGAGCGGAAAAACCGATTCGACCGCACAGAGATAACAGGTTTTTCCCTTTTCGATCAGATCGCGACTCAGGGCGCGGACAGTGGCATCGGCAAAGCCCCGGTGCTGCCAGTTTGGCAGGGTCCGCACACTGCCCAGCACGGCGGTTTTTTCGCTTTCCGCCGCGCTCAGCGCCAGGGAAACAATTGTTTCATCCCGGCGGACGGCGCGTATATGGCAAAAATCATGCCGCAGGCGGTGTGACATTTCGACATACCAGTCCCCGTAAAGGGTGCGGTCTTCCGGCGGCAGGTTGTATTGCAAACAGGAATAAATATCCCGCAGGGTCTCGGCGGTGATGCTCTCCGTTTCCCCGCTTGCTTCAGGCGCGGTTTGCAGCACCCCGACAATGCCCCGGCGATCCAGCCGGGAAAAGGCGCTTTGCGGTACGGCGTCCTGTAGGCAGAACAGGCGTTTGCAGGGCAGAAAGGACAAAAGCGTCAGGATCTCATCGTCTGCTTTTCCGCACAGGATCGCCCATTCGCCGTGTGCGCTCAGCGCTGCGTCGCCGGAAAAAAAGAAATGGGCGCCGGGGTCGTTTTCATACAAGCGGAATTCATTCAGAATGCGGCAGCCGAAATTGTCCCGCTCACAAAAGGACAAAAACGCCTGTCTGTTTTCGGATGCGGCTTTAACCATGCGCCAATTCCTCCGCAAGCGCCCGCAAAAGGCGCAGGGTCGGCTGAAGATCGCTTTCCTCTATCACGCAGGCGGGGGAGTGCAGATACCGGCAAGGCAGGCTGACCGCCAGCGTTTGCACGCCGCCGCGGCTCTTATGCACCGCGCCGCTGTCGTTGCCGCCTGCTACGGCGGTTTTGGTCTGGGCGGGAATGCCCTCCTGCTTTGCTTTGGTCATTGCCATCCGGTAGAGCGCGGACGGATAGATCGTCGCGCGGTCCATAAAGGATACGACCGGGCCTTTGCCCAATTCGCAGACGCGCTTTTCCCCTTCGACGCCGGCAAGATCGGAAGCGGTGGTCGTTTCCACCACCAGTGCATAATCCGGCGCTACGGTAAAGGCTGCCGCTTCCGCGCCGCGCAGCCCCACTTCTTCCTGAACGGTGAAAACAAAGGTCAGATCATAAAGCGGTTCTTCCTGCATCATGGTCAGCAGCAGCGCGCAGCCGACCCGGTCATCCAGCGCTTTGCCCTTGATCTTGCCGCCGAAGCGCACAAAATCCGAGAGGAACACGGCGGTGTCGCCGGGCTGGACGCGAAGAAGCGCTTCTTCCCGGCTGCTTGCGCCGATATCAAGAAACAGGTCTTCTGCTTTCGGATAGTGCCGCCGGGCTTCTTCGGGAATCAGGTGGCAGGGCACGGCGCCGATCACGCCGGTATCGCCGTTTTCGAGACGGACGCGCTTGCCGCAGAGCGATTCCGGGCTGATGCCGCCCAGCGGGGCGAAGCGAAGCAGCCCGTTTGTTTCCAAATGGGTAATTATCATGCCGACTTCATCCATATGCGCTTCGAGCATGACTTTTTTTGCGGCTTTGTTTTTGCCTTTTCGGGTCACGATGAGGTTCCCCAGCGGGTCAACATGGGCTTCGGCTCCCCTGGGCAGACGGTGCAGAATATAGTCGCGCACCGCACCTTCGTTGCCGGAGGGGCCGTTCAGCAGGCTGAGCTGTTCGATTTGTTCCAGCAGTTCCATGTCACAGCCCCCTTTCTATCGCGTCCGCCAGCAGACGCGCGGTGTTTTCGATATCGGAAAGCCGGACGGTTTCGACCGGGGTGTGCATATTGCGGATCGGAATAGACAGCAGGGCGGTTTTTCGGCCGCCGGCAGCTTTGGAAATCACATCCGCGTTGGTGCCGGTTGCGCCGCCCATGATCTCGGCGGTGTGCGGCAGGTTTTTTTCTTCGGCAAGGCTGCGCAGGGCGCGGCTCAGGTCATGATCCAGCGCCGGTGAAAAACCGATCATCGGTCCGCTGCCCTGCTCGGCGGTATGCTCTTCCCGCGCGCCGGGCTGACGGGCAAAACTGACATCTACCACAAAGGCTTTTTCGGGGCGGAGCTGAAAAACAGCGGGGGACGCGCCGCGAAGCCCCGCTTCCTCCTGCGCGGAGAAGCAGAAGGCGAGATCGGACAGCGCGCCTCTTTCGGAAAGCAGGAAAGCGGTCAGCAGCAGCACCGCCGCGCCCGCGCTGTTATCCAGATACGGTGAGGTCACGACGCCGTCGGAGAGCGTATGAAAAGACGGGCGGAACAGAAGCCGGTCGCCCGGCTCGATGTCCGGCGGGAGAGATTCGCCGCAAAATCCGATGTCAAAAAGCAGATCTTCCGCCGGGGGCGCGTCGTAAACGGTCTGTCCGCGCAGATGAGGCGGCACGCTGGCGGCTACGGCGAAAAATTCTTTCTTCGCCGTATAAACGGTCATGTCCGCCGCTGCCAGAACCCGCGTGTCGGCTCTGCCAACCGGGGCGGCGTGCAGAAAGCCCTGCGGATCCATGCCGGTAACGACAAGGCCGATTTTATCGATATGGGCGTCCAGCAGGGTTTTACCGGTGCCGAAAACAGCAAGCACATTGCCGAAACGGTCGGCTTCTACCGCTGCGCCCAGCGGCGAAAAATACGATTGGAGCCAGGGAAGAGCGGCTTCCTCCCGGCCGGAGGGGGTCGGCAGCGCCGTCAGTTCCCGCAGGCATTGCAACAGGTCAAACATGGCTTTCATCTCCTGTTCGGTCAGAAATCTGATCCAGCGTCAAATCAAAGGCGGGCAGAAATTCGTCGATAAAGACCTGCACTTCTGCAAGATCCATCTTTCGCAGGGCTTCGGCGGTGGATTCTTCCGCTTTGCTGAATTCGGCGTTGCCCGCCCGCCGTTCTTCGCGGCATTTGATATAAGCGCAGAGCTTATCCGCCGCTTTCACCAGCGGCCGCAGGGCTTCGTCTTTTTTTTCAGGCAGGAAAAAGGGCGTCATTTCTTCCCGCAGATCCTGCGGAAGGGCACTCAGCAGCTTTTGTGACGCGGCTTTTTCCACTTCGGCGTAGGCGCTTTTGATGACGGGATTATAATATTTTACGGGCGTTGGCAGGTCGCCGGTCAAAATTTCCGGCATATCGTGGTAAAGCCCCAGTACGGCGGCGCGTTCGGGGTCGATCTCTTTCCCGAAACGGCGTTTGGCAATCAGCGCCAGCAGGTGTGACAGCGCAGCGACTTCAAAAGAATGGGTGCTCAGGTTTTCCGGATAGGTATTGCGCATCAGCGACCAGCGGTCTACATATTTCATGCGTGACAAAAAAGCAAAAAACGGACTGTACATGGCTTCTCCTTTCCAGATAAAGGCTACGGCATCCAGTATACCGCAAAACGCGCGGCAATGCAACGGCGGGGCAAAAAAAGAAATGATGTTTCCCGCAGGCGGGCGCGGCTTCGCTCTGGTTGCTGCCGGGCGGCAAACAGGGGTTTCCCGAACCGCCGGGGGATGGAAAAAATTTCATACGCCCAAAGAATCTTTTTTCTGCATTCCGGAGAGGGGAGAGAGGTACCGGGTGGGAAATTTTCCGAATGGTTGGAAAGGGAAAAAGATTCAGGAACCGGCGGGAAAAGAAAAATGTTCCGAATCGAAGCGCAAATGGTTATATTGCATCGTTCCGCGGGCAGAATAAAAAGGAAAAGACAGGCAGGCGCGCCCCCTTCCCCCCGGCGGGTGAGGGCGGTTCTTTTTGCGGAGAGCGGCAAAAGCAAAAGGGGTTGTTCCGTCTGACCGGTTCGGCGGCGGGAATTTTATCCGGTTCGTTAATTTTGGCGAAAATCCCTTGTATTTGCCCGGGCAATATAGTATAATATTTCCATTCCGCCCGAGGGCGGGTTCCGCACAGATTTACCGATCCCCATTAAAGGAGTTGTTTTCATGGAACCGATCAAGGTCGATTTTACCAAAAAAGGCAAATCCGGTGTGAAAGATGTTTTTATTGCGCCGGAAAAATCCTGGCTGCGTATTTTGATAAACATCGTCGTGACGCTGGTCGTGGCTCTGGTGGCGTATTATTTCCTGCTGCCGCCGATGAACCCGAAAGCGATGGAATTCTATTTGTATTTTGCCATTGTTTTCGCGTCCTATATCGCCAGCGCTTTCCTTACCTCCAAGGCTTTCGCCAGACCGGAGTATATCCCCTATGTGAAACGGCAGGCGATTGTTCCTGTGGCGCTGATCCTGCTTCTGGTCGTGGTGCTGGGCATCGGTTATCTGACCAGTGCGGCGCTGTTCCGCGCGAAGGATTATGCGTCTTTGCTTCCGGTGGAGGAAGCGGAGTTTTCCGACAGCTTTTCCGCCATTGAGAGCATTGAGGATTTTAACAAACTGCCGCTGATCGACGCCGACGCTGCCGAACGCCTTGCCGACAAGACTTTGGGCGATCTGGCGCAGATCGGCAAAGAGTCGCAGTTTGAGGTTGCCAATGCTTTTTCTACGCAGATCAACTATAAAAATGCGCCGTACCGGGTCTTCCCGCTGCAATACGGCGATATCTTTAAATGGCTGACCAACCGTGCCGACGGCATTCCGGGCTATATCACCGTCAACATGAATACCCAGGTGGCGCAGTTTGTCCAGCTGGAACAGGGGATCACCATTTCCCCTGCCGAGCATTTTTCCCGCCATCTGAACCGTGTGCTGCGGTTCGCCTATCCGACTTATATTTTCGGCACCCCCTCTTTTGAAATCGACGAGACGGGTACGCCGTACTGGATCTGTGAGCGGATCGACAAAAAAGTCGGCCTGCTGGGCGGCGACGATGTGGTCGGCGTGGTCATGGTCAATGCCGTGACCGGCGAACACCACTACTATGACATAGAAGAGATCCGTCAGGGCGCCGGTGCGGACGGCACCGATCTTGCGTGGGTCGATCAGGTCTATGATGCGAATTTGCTTTTGCAGCAGTATAATTACTACGGCAGATATTCGGGCGGCTTCATCAACGCCTATATCGGTCAGGCAGGCGTCAAGATGAGCACCGCCGGTTCCAATTTCTTTGCGATCGGCGACGATGTGTATCTGTACACAGGCGTGACCAGCGTAACCAGCGACGAGTCGATTCTCGGTTTCATCGTCATCAACCAGCGGACAAAGGATGCGTTTTTCTACAGCGTATCCGGCGCGACGGAGCGTGCGGCGCAGAATTCCGCGCAGGGTATCGTTTCCGATAAGGGCTGGACGGCGACTTTCCCGATTCTGCTGAATCTGGACGGCGAGGCGACCTATTTAATGTCGCTGAAAGACGCCACCGATGTCATCAAGGCGTATGCGATGGTCAATGTCAGCCAGTTTTCCGACGCGGTGCGCAGCCCCGACGACGATAACCCCGACCTGCGCGCGTGCTTGCAGGCGTATATCAACAAACTGTCGGCGCGCGGCGTGGTGATCGATATCGATATGAGCGGCAATGTGGCTGCCGATTCCGTGAAGCCGGACGGCGGGCAGACCGGTGACAGCCAGTCCGCCGAAACCGTTTCGGGCGTGATCTCCGACATCCGCAGTGCGGTCATCAGTGGTACGACTTATTATTATATCGAGCTGGACGGCAACGGCGTGTATTACTATGTGCCCGCCGAGCTGGGCAGTGAAGTCGTGCTGTTTGCCGTAGGCGATCAGGTGACTTTGACGGTCAGCGGCGAGAGCAGCGGCGATTTGCTGTCTGCTTCCGACCCGGTCTATTCCGAAGAAACCACCGCCGCAGCGGAATAAAGAACCTTCTTTTGGTAGAAAGGACTGCCTTCGGGCAGTCCCCAGCGGGTAGAAAAGCTTCTTTTCTACCCGCTGCCAGACTGCGAGAAATGAGGCTGAAGAAAGGCTTTGGCGATTTGAGCCGTACAAAGGTACTGCCATGTCGCCAAAGCCTTTCAGCCAGTAAGATGCTTTTTTTGATTTTTTCTGTTTATCGATACAGGATCGTCGTTTCGGTTGTGCTGATCCCCCGTTTCCCTTGTGCTTTGGCGGTTCAGCCCACTTGATCGACAGTCTGAGGACTGCCTTCGGGCAGTCCTTTTGTATTTCGGTTTTCCTCCGTGAATTTTTGCGCCGTTCGGTTGTGGAATTGTTGGAACTTTCTTAAAAAATATATAAATTTTACAAATATAATTGACAAAAAAAGGAAAAAAAGATAAACTGAAGGTACCGGATTTCATTTTTTAGAAAAAACGATCTTTGCCGCGTTCCGGTCAGGGACTGCATTCTGCGCAACAGGAGAATATCCGGGGCGTGAGGGAAAAAATCCCCCGATTCGGTTGTACGCATGGGGTTGCTCCGGAAGCAGGCGGCAGGGAACAGAAAGACGGCGGCGTGGTTTTTGTCTTTTTGTTTGCTTCGGAAGGGGAGCTGTCGCAGCGGCGGGATCGTTTGCTTTTTTTTGACCGGAAAAAAGGGGCGCGGGGTGGTACCCATGGTTTTGTAAAACCCAACAGTGAAAACGCCATTTGGAAACGGAAGGGGAAGAATTGCCATGAAACGAATAATGATCGCTTGTTTTCTTATTGGAATCCTTGTCTTTTGTGCCGTGCCCTGCGCGGCGGCGGACGCCGTTCCGGAAGAGCGCACCACATCCCTGACGGTGGATCCGGGCAGTGTCGAGGATTTGTTGGCGCTCGGCTATCCGGAAGATTTTGTGCAGGACATGACGCAGCAAACCATCACCGCTGTGCTGGGTTCTCTGGAATCCGTGCCGGGCAGTGAGGTTCGGAGCGTCAGCACCCGGATGGGAGTTTGCAGCGTCAATCAGATGGATATGCAAATGCAAAGCGCGGCGGCGGTTATGGCGGATCCGCGAACCGGCCATTTGACCGGGCTTGCCGTTTGCGTGCGCTGGCAGTGGGCAGAGGGAAAGCCGTTTTTCCGCGGCGAGGATGCCAATCTGCTCCAGGTATCCTGGAATCAGGAGGACTATGTTTATTTCCCGGATTCCTTTTTCTTTGTATCCGATTTCCGCTCGGATGACGCATCCCCCTGGCAGTGTTACCGCTCGAACCCAGTTTTGGCAGATGCCAACCAGGGAACCATCGGTGCCCAGACGCCGATGAAAACCTTTGCCCGGCAGGTCGGCGGCGCGGTGGTTTTTTATTTGCTGCCTGCCGACGCCACAAGCACGCCGGATCTGGATCCTCGCTTGCCGGTTTATTATGTCAATTATGAAAATCACCCGGAACCGCTGCGAATGATCGTGTGGTTTGCCCTGCGGGTTTTGCTCCCGATCGTGATCCTGCTGGTGCTGGTGCTTGTGATTCGGGCACTTGTCAAGCGCCGCAGAAAAAGAAAACAAGTTCAGTAAAAAAGAGAGCCGAGCCCATAGGGGTTCGGCTCTTTGCTGTTTCACCGGGGCAGCGGCGGTTTTTCCCGGAGTTCCGGTGATTCCCTTTATGAAGTGCTGGCGGTTTCGTTTTGCGGGGCAGCGGCGGTTTTTGTTTTGCCGGGGATGTCACCGGTTTTCGTTGCGCGGGGGTGCCGGTGTTTCCGTTTTGCGAGAGTGCCGGCGGTTTCATTGTGGGGGACAGCGTTTTTTGAGGTGGCAGCGGTTTAATAAAGACTGCGGTAAATCTCCAGCACCTTTTCGCTGTCCAGCGGCACAAAGCTGTTTTTCATCAGCCGCTGCTGGGTCTGAATGACATTTTCGGCAAAGAGAGGAAGCTCTTCTTCCTTTACGCCGTATTCATGCAGGGCTTTTTTCGGCAGAAGCTGGTTCAGCAGGGCTTCCAGCTCGTCATACACGGCGTCCGTCCGGCAGTCCAGCAGGACGGCAAGCCGGTTGTTCAGCTCGGCAATCTCGCCGTCGGATTTGATTTTCTGATACATTTTCAAAACGCCGGTGAACATCGCGTAATTGCTTTCGCCGTGCGCCACATGGTATACGCCGCTCAGGGGATAGCTCATGGCATGAACCGCCGCGCAGCCAGCCGTTCCGAATGCCAGTCCCGCCAGCGTGGACGCAAACAGAAAACGGTCGGTCCATTCCGGCAGATGCTCTTTGCCCTTTTTCAAAAGAAGCCGGTAGGAAGACAGGATCTGCGTCATGGCTTCATAGCTGAGCGTCCGGGAAAAGGGCGTGGCGTTGGGGGAAAGGGCGGATTCCACGGCATGAACCAGCGCGTCGATCGAACTGGTGGCAAAAACCGAAAAGGGAATGCTTTTTAACAGTGCGGGGATCAGCACCGCGTCGTCCGCATAGGTCGCTTCGCCGGTCAGTCCCATTTTGGTGCCCAGTTTTTCACGGGTCATGATGGCAATATTGGTCACCTCGCTGCCGGTGCCGCAGGTCGTGGGCACCAGCACCAGCGAAACCGTGCGCGAAAGCGGCTCGCCGCTGTCGTACAGCGTATCGGTGTCGCGCCCGCCGCTGACGGCAAGCACCTTTGCCGTATCCAGCACCGAGCCGCCGCCGATGCCGATGATGCGGCGGTACCGGTGTTTTGCCGTTTCGCGGATCACTTCGTTGACAACGCGGTCTGTCGGTTCGCCTTTGCCGTAATCGCCCAGAAAAATCGTTTGTACCGGGTGTTTCTTTACATCAAAGCGCCCTTCAAAAACAGAGCGCAGGGTCAAAACGAGATCGTTTTCGCCCAGCTCGAAAGCGTCGGCAAAGGCTTCCGGCGTGTCAAAGCTGTGCAGACGGGGACGGAAAATCAACTGTTCCACTTCTTTTTCCTTCTTTCAGGTTGATATCACCAGTGTAGCACAGAATGTTTCCGCGCGCAAGAGAACAGGCGTTTTCCGCCGCGGCGGCAGCTGCTCAGCCGCTACACGCCGGCAAGGGTATTCAAAAGAAGCAGCAGAACGACCCCCGGCGCGCCGCCAAGACCGGATACGGCGATGGTAAAGGGATTGGCGCCGATATGCACCCCGAAAAACGAGCCGATCGCATTGACGGCGAAAAAGGCGCAGATCCCTTGCAGGGCGGTCAGGATAACACCGGTGAAAAACCGGTGGTTTTTGCCGTAATACACCCAAAGCCCCAGCGCCGAGACGCCGAGAAGCCCAAGAAAAACAGTGAAGCTCATAGGAACCCTCCTGACAAATGGACGAAAAATGTTTTTTTGAAAAAACAGCGCAAAACGCCCGTTTTCGGTTTTCCGTCCTGTTTCACCCTATGCCCGTCCCCGCTCAAAAATACCGATCGTGCGTTTATTTTCGCCTGCGCGCGAATATACTAACCTTGAAAGGGGAGATCGAGATGGCAAGACATTCGAGAACCTATGAACAGTATTGCTGTGTCATGGAAAAAAATATCATGATAGAAGAGACCCGGACGCCGGACGGCGGATACCATTTACACTGCGCCCATCATGTGATCTGCGCGCTGACCGGGGGGTGCAAAAACGATATTTTGCGCGGCAGTGTCGAAAAAGACTGCGTGGGAAAATAATCGGCAGGGCTTTTGGTAAAAAACTCTTTTATTTTGCCGCTCTTTGTGCTACAATACAGGCGAATCAACAGAAAGGGCGAGTGCAATGACTGCGGTTAAACTGATTCCCGCGCTGAAGCAGACCATTTGGGGCGGCCAGCGGCTAAAGGATGTTTATGACGGAAAAGGAATGGAGAATATCGCCGAAAGCTGGGTGCTGTCCTGTCATCCGGCGGGGGAAAGCCGCATCGCGGAAGGCGATTTCGCCGGAAAGACCCTGCAGGAAGTCCTTGCGCAGAATGGGCGCGCCGTGTTGGGCGAAAAATGCCCGCCTGGCGCGTTCCCGCTTTTGATCAAGCTGATTGACGCGGCGGACGATCTGTCGGTGCAGGTGCATCCCGGCGACGAGTACGCCCGTCTGCATGAAAACAGCTTCGGAAAAACGGAATGCTGGTATCTTCTGGACGCTGCCGAGGACGCGCAGTTGATTTTCGGGATGAAAGACGAGCTGACGCGCGAGCAGTTCCGCAAGGCGATCGAGGATAACACCCTGCTTTCTCATGTGCGGCGGGTGAAGGTACACGCGGGGGATGTCGCGTACATTCCCGCCGGTACGCTGCACGCCATTGGCAGGGGAATTTTGCTGGCGGAGGTACAGCAAAGCTCCGATGTGACTTACCGCGTCTATGATTACGGCAGGCTGCAAAACGGCAAGCCGCGTGATCTGCATATCCGGCAGGCGATCGATGTCACGAATCTGACGCCGTCTAACGCGTCGCTTGCCCCTGCGGGACAGGAGGAGGACTGCGGCGGCTATCTGACACAAACGCTTTGCCGCTGTGAGCGGTTCTGCATGACAAAGCTGCTTGTCCGAAGCGCCTATGAAGGTTTTGCCGGAACCGATTCCTTCCTGTCGCTTGTGGTTTTGGCGGGCGAAGGCTCGTACCGTGACGGCAGCACCGCCTTTTCCCTGAAAAAGGGGGACAGCGTGTTTGTCCCCGCCGGTGAAGGCAAGTTCAGCATCGAAGGAAAGCTGACGCTGCTTTTGACGACTTTATGATTTTGTGAAAGAGTGAAACCATATGCCCATCCTTTCGGCGCATGAGATCAGCGCCGGATTTCAAGATACCGTCCTGTTTCAGGGCGTCTCCTTTTCGCTGGAAAAAAACGACCGCGTCGGCCTGATCGGCGCGAACGGCGCCGGCAAAACCACGCTTTTCAAACTGATCCTCGGTCAGGCGGAGCCTTCGGAGGGCTCGATTTCTCTCAGCAGCGGTACCAGGGTCGGCTGCGTGGAGCAGCACGCCTGTTCCGATTCGTCCCGCAGCGCCTATGAAGAGGTGCTGACGGTCTATTCGGATGTCATTGCCATGGAAAAAGAGCTGGAACAGATCAACGCCCGTTTGTCGCAGGCACCCGATGAAGCGCTTTTGGCCAGGCAGGAGACCCTGCGCGAAGCCCTGGAGGCGCGCGACGGGCTGATTTACCGTTCGCTGGCGCAGTCGGCGCTGCGGGGACTGGGCTTTACCTCGGAGGAAATTTCCCAGAGCGTCCGCACCCTGAGCGGCGGCCAGCGTACCAAGATCAGCCTGTGCAAACTGCTGTTGTCGGACGCTTCGCTGATCCTGCTGGATGAGCCGACCAACCATCTGGACGCGGACAGCATCGAATGGCTGGAAGAGTTTTTGCGAAAATACAGGGGCGCGGCGCTGATTATTTCCCATGACCGGTATTTTCTGGACAGAACCACCGAAAAAACCATGGAATTGACCGGCGGCCGTTTATTCTTTACCAAAGGAAATTATTCGGCTTATCAGAAATATAAGGCGGAACGCCTGCTGTATGAATCGCGCGAAAACGAGAAGATCGAAAAGGAAATCCACCGCATTGAACAGATGATCGAACAGCAAAAGCGATTCAATCAGGAACGCAACTATGTGACCATCGCGTCCAAGGAAAAGCAGATCGAACGGCTGAAAAAAGAGCTGCACCCCGTCGTCCGCCAGCAGGCGGGCATGAAGCTGCGGTTCCCCGTCGCTTCCGAAAGCGGGAACGAGGTGCTTTCGGTCACTGGGCTTTCCATGTCCTTTCCCGGCAAGACGCTGTTTTCCGATCTGAGCTTTGATTTGCGCAAGGGGGACCGGGTCTTTTTGCTCGGCGCGAACGGATGCGGCAAAACCACCCTGTTCAACATCCTGACCGGCAAGCTGACGCCGGACAGCGGAACCTATCGTTTCGGCACAGGGGTTCGCATGGGCTATTTTGAGCAGACACAGGCGGCGCTTCGCACCGCAAAAACCGTGCTGGAAGAAGTCTATGACCGGTTCCCGATGAAAACCGTCCCGGAGCTGCGCAAGATCCTGGCGGCGTTTCTGTTCCGCGGGGACGATATCGACAAACCAATGAACGCCCTGTCCGGCGGGGAGCGGGCAAAAATTGCCCTGCTGGAAATCATGCTGCGCGGGTGCAACCTGCTGCTGCTGGACGAGCCGACCAATCATTTGGATATCGAATCGCGTGAAGTGCTGGAAGAGGCGCTTGCCGGGTATGAAGGCACGGTTCTGGCGGTGTCGCATGACCGGTATTTCATCAACAGGCTGGCAAACCGGCTGCTTTATTTTGAAAACGGGAAAATCAAATCCATGGAAGGCAATTACGACGACTATCTTGCCGGACGGGCAGCGCCCGAACAGGCGGTGGTTCGATCAGAAAAGAAAAAACCCAACGAATATCTTTTGAAAAAGGAAGCCGCCCGGGTATCGCGGATGCGAAAAAGCGAAATCGCCCGTCTGGAACAGACCATAGCCGGGCTGGAAGAAGAAAAAAACGAAATCCAGCGCGCCATTGCGTCGCCGGAAAACGCCAGCGATTATCAGAAAATCACCGAGCTGACGAACCGGCTGTCCGACCTTTCGGCACAGCAGGACGAATGTACCGAGCGCTGGCTTTTGCTTTGTGAGCAGGAAGAGGGATCATCCCTGATTCAATAACAAAGGTTCGCCGGAAGGCGGCAAAGAGAGGAAGGATTGTATGGACAAAATTCGGATCGGCATTGTCGGTGTCGGCAATATGGGTTCGGGACATCTCAAGCGCTTCAAAAACGGGGAATGCCCGGAAATCGAGCTGACCGCCGTTGCGGATATCGATCCGGCGCGGCTCGCGTGGGCGAAAGAGCAGATGCCGGAACTGGCAACCTATGACACCGCTGACGAGCTGTTCCAAAGCGGCAAGGTGGATGCGGCCCTGATTGCCACGCCGCACTATTTTCACCCGGAAATGAGCCGTGCGGCGCTTTTGGCGGGGCTTCATGTGCTGTGTGAAAAGCCCGCAGGCGTTTACACCAAAAATGTCAACGAGCTGAACGCGTTCGCCAAAACGCAGGACAAGACCTTTGCCATTATGTTTAACCAGCGCATGAACCCGCTGTATCAGAAAATGCGCGAAATCGTCCGCGGCGGCAAATACGGCGAACTGAAACGCGTGAACTGGATCATTACCGACTGGTTCCGCACCCAGCAGTATTATAATTCCGGCGGCTGGCGCGCGACCTGGAGCGGAGAGGGCGGCGGCGTGCTGCTGAACCAGTGCCCCCATCAGCTGGATTTGTGGCAGTGGATCTGCGGAATGCCTTCGTCCGTGCGTGCTGTCTGCCGCGAAGGACAGTGGCACGACATCGAGGTGGAAGACGATGTGATGATTTATGCCGAATATGCAAACGGCGCATCCGGCGTGTTCATTACCACCACCGGCGACTGCCCCGGCACCAACCGGCTGGAAATCACCTTGCAGCGCGCCAAGCTGGTCTGTGAGGGCGGCAAGCTCCTGATGACGGAACTGCCGATGAATACCGATGAATTTATCCGCACCGCCGAAAACGGCTTTTCCAAAATGGAATACACCACAAAAGAAGTGGAATGCCCCGGCGAAAACACCCAACATACCGGTATCTGCAACGCCTTTGCGTCGCATATCCTCCATGGAACGCCGCTGGGGGCGATGGGCGAAGAGGGAATCAACGGTCTGTCGATTTCCAACGCCGCGTTCCTGTCCTCGTGGACGGGAAAAACCGTCACCCTTTGCGAGGGCAGTGATCCGATGAAGGAGCATGAGGACGAATTCCTTGCCCTTTTGCAGGAAAAAATTGCCCATTCCAGAAAAAAAGACGCGCCTGCCAACGCTTCGGTCGCCGATCTGTCGGGAACCTATTAAGGGCAGCCGCAGCAGAAAAAATCACCCCCGAAGAAGTC
Organism: uncultured Clostridia bacterium; assembly: GCA_944380845.1. Taxonomy (GTDB): domain Bacteria; phylum Bacillota; class Clostridia; order Oscillospirales; family Acutalibacteraceae; genus RGIG2774. The sequence continues at coordinate 16,130 of CALWIU010000029.1, forward strand.
AAACCGCTTCTTTCGGGGGCTTTTTTTGTTCTGTTTCGTTTTTCAGTCGCAGCCGGTGCCGTCGAATGCCGGGATGTATTCTTCTTTGGCGGAGGAGAGTTCCTGCACAAATCCGTTCCGGATGCCGCAAAGATACAGATAGCCGGTCGCTTTTTCGTATTCTTCCCGGGTCAGGCGGCGGCAGAGCGCGGGGATCGAATCGCAAGCGCCGTTGGGCGTAAACTGGCTCATCAGGCTGAAACCGGCTTCGCCTTTGGGGAATCGGGACGAGAACCAGTCCAGCACGCCGTAGGTGTTTTCCAGATGTCCCGGCAGAACCAGATGACGCACCCATACGCCCCGCTGCAAAACGCCGTTTTCGTTATACACCGGCGCGCCGGTCTGGCGGTACATCTCGTTGATCGCCGCCTGCGCGACTTCGGGATAATCCGGCGCAGCGGACAGGTTTGCCGCTGTTTGCGGGTCGGAATATTTCATGTCGGGCAGATAAATATCGACCAGCCCTTCCAGAAGGCGTAAGGTCTCGACGCTTTCATAGCCGCCGCAGTTATACACCACCGGCACGGTGGGCTTTCTTTGGCGGAACGCTTCGGCGATTTGCGCGGCGAAATGGCTGCCGGTCACCAGATTGATGTTTTCGGCGCCCTGCTCGATCAGCCGGTCACACAGGGAAAGAAATTTTTCGGTGCTGATTTCTCTGCCGCCCTCGCCCCGGCTGATCTGCCGGTTCTGGCAGTAAATACAGCCGAAAGAGCAGCCGGTGAAAAAGATCGCGCCGCTGCCGCCTTTGCCCACAAGGCACGGTTCTTCCCAAAAATGAAGGGCGGCGCGGGCAACGCGCATGGTTTCGCCGCTGTGACAGCGTCCCTGCTGACGCGCCCGGTCAACGCCGCATTGGCGGGGACAAAGATGGCAAATCATGGCTGATCCCCCGCAAAATTCGCCCGGAACCGTTTTTCCAGTTCCAAAAGCGCTTGCTGCTGACGGGGCGAGCCGGCAAAAAACGGTTCGCCGCCTTCGTCTTTGACGCGGTGGCAGGGAATCACGATGGGCAGCGGATTATAAAACAGCGCGCCGCGCACCGCGTCCGCCAGGGTGATGGAGGGATCCGGCGTTTCCACATCCTCGACAACGGGCGGCAGGGTATCGGCAATTTCCTGCGCGGTAACGGTTTCGCCGTAGGGGATGTGCATGACGACAAGAAGCACCTGCCCCAACAGCCCTCTGCCGACCACGCCGTGACAGGGAAGGGAAAAATCAGATCGCTTTCCGGCAAAATATTCCGCAAACTGTTTTTTGGCTTCCAACAGCACCGGATCGTCTTCGCCGGAGGGCAGGGGAATCATGCGCAAAATGCCGGGGCGCAAAAAAACATTGGTCAGCATATTGTCTCTTTCATCCACGCACAGACCGATTTCACCGATGGGCGACGGGATAATCAGCGCTTTTTTTTCGATGGCGGCATGAATTTGGTTTGGCATCGCTTTTCTCCAATCTATCTGTTTAATAGAGCGTTTTTTCAAAAAGGCCGGTCGTGTGGCGCGCGGCGGCGGTTTTGCCCGCTTTGGCGCAGTCGTAGACAAAACGGCAGGTCTCCCGGGTCTCGCCGGTGAAATACAGCAGTCCTTCATCCGCAAACGAAAAATCCTTTGCCAGAAGATCCAGCGGCACCGAGTTGTACAGCACCGAAAACCGCTTGTCCTCACACAAAACGCGGAATTCCATTCCCTTGCGGTCGGTCAGGACGCCTTCTCCTGGACAGCCGGCACAGCCTTTTTCGCTTTGCAGCGGACAGGCGCGCAGCTTCATCAGCGGCAGAAAACCGTAGACCGCCAGGCGCAGCCGCAGGTCGGTTCGGATTGCCCGCGCCGCTTCTTTTCTGAGTTCGATCGAAAGGGTCGCCGTGGTCAGCCCCTGCTGTGCGCAGGCTGCAAGCGCTGCCGAATTCATCAGGTTCATGCCGAACCCGCCTTCGGCGCAAAAGCCCTCTTCCCGCAAGAGCCGCAAGCCGCCGATGTTTTCGCAGAGTCCCCGGGTAAAGCCATATTCCCGGAGCGTTTGCAGCTGCCGCCGGCAGTCCTCTTCCTGAAACGGGAAAAAGAGCGCGGGCAGTTCGGCAACGATTTTATCCCGGTCGGGCAAAAAGCGTTCCGGTTCGCGCAGCAGCTCTTTGACGGGCAGGATCGCCGTCCGGTAATCGCCGCGAAAATACCGCTTTTCATCGGGAAAGCGCAGGGCGAATCCGGAAAACGAATGGGGGGACGAGGGGTAGGTTTCGTGTACGGCATGAAAGGTTCGCGGGTTCGGCGCGCGGCGCTCTTCGGCAAGGCAGGCAAGCGCATCCCGCCGCAGTGCGTTCAGGGCGGACGCGCCGGCATACAGCCCGTCGGGATTTTGCAGGCGGAACGAGGCGATCCGGTAGGGGGTGCCGCCGGTTTTTTCGATCGAGCGGCGGGCGTTTTCCGCAGAGAGGGGCGCGGTTTTCGGGGGTTCGCCGCCGCGCCCCGTTTGGGTGACAGTGTGGTTCCCGTCGGATATGGTCAGCCGGTTTTCCTTTGCCCCGATGGTCAGTTCCGCAGACAGCGGGACGCGGGGCGTTTCTTTTCGCCAGCTTTCGCGGATAGCGGAAAGCAGTTTTTCATCGGCGGCGGCAACATCTTCCCGGGTGCGGAACCCGAACATGGACAGATCGCGTTTGCCGGTCAAATAGCCGTCGGTAAAGCCGCTGCGGGAAAAGACCCGCCGCAGGGTATCTTCATCATAAGGTAGCCCGTCCCGGGCATTTTTGCAGGCGGTGACCGCCGCGGCGACATATTCCGGGCGTTTCATCCGTCCTTCGATTTTCAGCGAATCGACCCCAGCCGCCCGCAGTTCGCCGATATGCCCGATGGCGGACAGGTCTTTCAGGGAAAGGGCGTGGCTGCGTCCGTTGCAGGTGAAAGGCAGGCGGCAGGCCTGTGCGCAAAGCCCCCGGTTGCCGCTTCTTCCGCCCAGCATCGCGGACAGATAACAGCAGCCCGAAACGCTCATGCAAAGCGCGCCGTGAACAAAGACTTCGGTTTGCATATCGGTGCTTTTCGCCAGCTCGGCGATTTCGGCAAGGGTCAGCTCCCGCGCCGGGACATAGCGGCAAAAGCCCAGCTCTTCCAGCGCCCGCAGTCCCGCCCGGTTGTGAATGGTCATCTGGGTGGAGGCGTGCAGGGGCAGGTCGCTGCACTGGCGCAGGATCCTTGCGGCGGCAAGATCCTGTACGATAACGCCGTCGGTTCCCGCCCGGCACAGCAGCTCCGCCGTCTGCGAAAGATCGGCAAGTTCGTCTTCTTTTATCAGAATGTTGACGGCGGCGTATACTTTGACATCCCGTTCATGGCAAAAGGCGGCGGCTTCCAGAAACGCCTGATCGGTGAAATTTTCCGCGTTGCGGCGGGCGTTGAATTTGTCCAGCCCCAGATAGACCGCGTCCGCTCCGGCAAGAACCGCCGCTTTGACCTGTTCGGGTCCCCCTGCCGGCGCCAGAATCTCCGGCAGGTTCTTTTTTCCGCTCATGCTTCCGCCTCGGTTCCCAGCGAAAGCGCCAGGGTAATCATATCGGAAAAGCTTTCCTGCCGCTCGGCGGCGGACAGGGCTTCGCCGGTGACAAGGTGGTCGGAAACGGTCAGGATCGCCAGTGCCTTTTTCCGGCAGCGTGCCGCTGTGGCATAGAGCGCCGCCGCTTCCATTTCCACCGCCAGCACGCCCATCTTTCCCCAGCGGGCAGCGGCGGTTTCGCTTTTGGGCAGTCCCTCTTCATCCGGGTAAAACACATCGGAGGAAAGGACATTGCCTACATGAAACGGGATTTTTTGCTGCTCTGCCAGCTCGGCGGCTTTGCGCAGCAGGGAAAAATCGGCGATGGGCGCAAAGGTGCCGCCCAGCCGGTACTGTGCGGGAAAGTGTGAATCGGTGCAGGCGCCCTGCGCCAAAATCAGGTCGCGCACCCGCACTTCGGGGTCATAGCCCCCGGCGGAGCCGACCCGCAGGATGGTTTCGACCCCGAAGGTGGTAAACAGTTCATAAGAATAGATGCCGATCGACGGCATACCCATGCCGCTTGCCATGACCGACACGCGCTTGCCGGCAAACAGGCCGGTGTATCCCTGCACGCCCCGCACATTGTTGACCGCGACAGGGTCTTGCAGAAACCGTTCGGCGATCCATTTCGCCCGCAGGGGGTCGCCCGGCATCAGCACCGTTTTGGCAAAATCTCCCGGCGCGGCGTCAATATGCGGCGTGGGATAAGACGGAACGAACATCATAAAAACTCCTTTCGGGACCCGCAAGGGTCTGGTTTTTGCAAAAGATCATTCATCCAGATGGGACGCGCCGATGCGGTCCGCGCCCGCTTCCAGAAATGCCTGCGCCTGCGCAAGGGTGCGTATGCCCCCGGCGGCTTTGATTTTGGTGCCGTTTTGTATCAGGCTTTTCCACAGCCGGACATCTTCGATCTGCGCGCCGGCGCTGCCGAAGCCGGTGGAGGTCTTGATGTATTCGGCGCTCGAGCGATCCACGATCGAAAGCACGCGTGTTTTTTCGTCCGCATGCAGCAGGCAGGTTTCGACGATGACTTTCAGAATCGCCTCGCCGCAGGCTTCGCGCACGGCGTTGATCTGCCGCAGAAGCGCTTCGTCCCTTCCTTCGCGCAGCAGGCCGGTGGTGATGACCATATCGATTTCGGACGCGCCGTTTCGGACGGCGTCTTCCGCTTCAAAGCATTTGACCGCATCGGTGGAATAGCCGTTGGGAAAGCCGATCACCGTGCAGACCGGCAGCATCCCCTCGCTATATGCCGCCGCTGTTTGTACAAAGCAGGGCGGCACGCAGACCGACGCCGCCGAAAGGCGGAGCCCCTCACGCACCGTATGGCGGATATCCGTTTCGGTCGCGTCCCGGCGCAGCATCGTCAGATCGACCCGCCGGAAAATTTCCTGTGCCGTCATAAAATGACCCCCTTCTGTTTTGTGAACAGTATAACATAAAACCGCCGGGAAAGGAAGCGCTGTTTTTCCGTTTCTGCGGCGGTTTGCGGCAAAAAAAGGGCTGCCGCCAACCGGACGGCAGACCCCCTTTTGCTTTGCTTATTTTCTTTTTTTGTTTTTCTTTTCTTCCCGCAGGCGTGCTTTTTCGGCAGCGCGCTCAGCCAGAAGCTGTTCTTCCTGCTCGCGGGCAGCCTGTTCGGCTGCTTTCAACCGGGTTTTCGCCTGCTCGTACTGGGCGGATATTTCATCCAGATGCTGGTAGTTTTCCGCCTGCACCACCATGCGGCGGGCGTTGAGGAAGGGGGCTGCGGCGTTGCTGAACCGGCTGTATTCTTTGTTCAGCGCGGCGATTTGCTTTTTTACTTCTTTTCGTTCGGCGGTGCGCTGTCTGATCAGCGCGCGGATCTCGGAATCATCTTTTTTCGCCTTTCTGGTGTCGCGCATCGTCTGATACAGGTCGGTGATTTCCAGATCCAGTTCATCGTCTTTGGCAAAAAGGGTGTCAAAGCGGCTCATGTCAAATTCTTCAATGCCGTTCGGGTAAAAGCGGTTTGCCAGCTTTTTGGCGTGCAGGGCGGTTTTGGCTTCCTGAATGGCGTCCTTGCGGCGCAGCTTTTCCGCCGGTGTATTTTTGGAAAGGGCGCGGGCGCGTTCTACGGCGCTTTCGTCGGCATCGTATACCGCCGCGTAGCCTTTTTGGTAGGTTTCCTTTGCCAGCTGAAGGCTCAGAATGCCTTCTTCTGTTTCAAACTTATGTAGTTCCTCCACCACGAACCGGCAGATTTCCAGTTCCTTGTTATGGTCTTTGGCTTCTTTACGCGCTTTTTTTACCGCTTTCTTTTCTTCTTTGCCTGCGGCGCTTTTCAGTTGTTGGTTCCAATATGGTTTGCTGACATTGGCAGGCTCCTGCTTCACATATTCTTCGGCGTGGTTGATGATGTCCACCGCCTCGACAATGGTTTTGTCTTCCAGAACGCCGTTGCCGTAGTCCTCAAACATGGCGCGGATCTTCAGCACCCGGACGATGCCTTCCTGCGTCGTTTCTTTCAGATCATAGAAGAACAGCGGAATCAGGTTGAGCGTTGCGCCCAGACCGGCAAAAAGGATCAGGGCGGCGATGATCCGGTCAAAGGACGCCTGGTCATACAGAATGTCGTACGGGTTGGGGTAGCCGTTGCCTTCGCGGATGCCGAGGCTCTCATACAGCGCGGGCAGCACGCCGCTGGTCGCCATGGTGACAAAGCTGCCGATCAGGCCGACGGCGGCAAACATACCGTCGATCCGCTCGCCGGTGCGCCAGTGCTGGTAGTCGCGGATATCCGCCTGAATGCCGGGGTTGAAAATCAGGGCGAACGACCCGGCGAAATAGTTCAGCCAGAAGCAGATCGCGACATACCACAGCGATTCACGCGCGGGATAGATCATTAAAATAAAGACGATATTCAGGATATTGGATGCGATCAGCACCCAGCGCTTGCCCATTTTGCGCACCAGGAACGGCGCCGCCAGCATGCCCCAGAACGAGGCGTTGCCGACGATTATCGTAATCAGCGAGTACTGCGCGTCGGTACAAAGATCCTGATAGTTATACAGCCATTGCAGGATATTGCCCTGCGCGCCTTCCAGAAATCCGATCCAGCTGGACAGGGAGATGATCCAGAAATATTTGTTTTTGGCGACGGCTTTCAGGGCGGTAAAAAAGCCGATTTTGATGGCGTGGGTCTTAGCCTGCACGATTTTTTCGCGCGTGTTGGCATAGACGATGATGGTCAGCACAATGCCGAGAATGGAAATCGGGGGGAAGGCGATGCGGTAAAGCCGCAGGTCATACAGGTTGCCGTCGGTGAAGGCGCCCGCCAGCAGGGGCATGACCGCATTGATCACCGAAGGGGCGAAGGAATAAAAAATCGCTTTGAGCGCCGTGACATCGGTACGCTCGATGGTGTTGGGTGACAGAACATAGACCAGCGATTCGTACGCGTCATAGAAAAAGTTGTAAAAGAACATCAGGGTAGTGGAGAAAAAGAAGACGGTCAGGCATTTTGCCAGATACCCCATGCTCTCGTAAGGCATATAGACGAACAAAACGCAGAGAATCGCCGAGGGAATGCCCATCGACAGAAGGTACGGCCGGTATTTGCCGGCGCGGTTCTTGACATTGTCAACAATGCTTGCGCGCAGTGCTGTCAGCGGGATGTTGATGAGCGACGCGATCACATACATAATATACAGATCCGACGGGGTAATCCCGATGGTATTGCCCAAAAACAGACTGGTGGCGGTCAGCGTCACATAGTTGAACATACAGGTGACAAAATAGGTACCGTTCCCGCCGATCGAGTACGCCAGGATCTCGCGGAAGTTCATATAGCGGCCTGTTGGCGGCCGGTTCCAGAAGACCTTAACATCGGTCAGTTTCTCTTTGACCTGCTGCAACTGTATCATGGCATTCATCCTTTCCTGTGCAAGCGGGTGCTCGCATCTAAATAGTATAGCACATCCGGACGAAAAAACCAATCTTTTTTAAAAGAAAAAGATTTTTTGTAAGTTTTGCATAAGGATTGGTTTTTATATTTGGTAAAATAAACAGGGAAATGCTGTCCGTTTCGGACGGTGCGCCGCGCCCGCTTGCCGGTTTTTTTGGGAAATTCACGGGAACGGATTGACTGTTTGTATAAAATATGGTATACTAACTCTGTCTATTTTAGACATTTGCTATAGGAGGTTTTGGTATGAAAAAAACAGGTCTGCGCTTTCTGGCGGTACTGCTGGTACTGGCAATGCTTTGTGCGGGCGGAACGGGAATGGCTGCTGCCGCCGGTTCCGATAACGGCATTTTGCGGATCGCCAGCGTGATGAACGGCGATACCGAATCGTCGCGCGGCATCAGCTGGGCGACAGAAGAAAAAAGCGAAAGCGTGGTTTTGGTTTCGCAGAACGAAGACATGAGCGGCGCGGCGGAATTTACCGGCTCATGTGAGCGGTTCCAGGGGTATTATATGCACAAGGTCACCCTCAGCGGCCTTGCGGCGGGCACAACCTATTATTATACCGTCGGCGACCGCACCAACCGCAGCCGTGTTTGCAGCTTTAGCACCGACCCGGGACGCGGCGAAAAAGTGCGTTTTCTGGCTTTTGCCGATGTGCAGGCCAGCAGCGAGGCGAATTTTGCGCAGGCGGCGAATGTCGTGCGCACGGGATATGAAATGTTCCCCGATACGGCGTTTTCGGTCGCGCTGGGCGATTTTGTCAACGACTGTACCAACGAGGAGTGGAACTGGTATTTTGAACAGTTCGCGTTCCTGAACGATTATGTTTCCATGGCGCCGGTCGCCGGCAACCATGAGGGGAACCTGAAATGGTTCTGGTTTGATTCCATGTTCAACATCGGCAAGGCGGAAAATTCCGATTCCGTGACCGGCTGTTATTATTCCTTCGATTACGGCGACGCGCATATTGCCGTGCTGAACTCGAACGATATGTACCCCATGAGCCAGCAGCAGATCAACTGGCTCAAAAACGATATGAACGAAACGGATGCAACCTGGAAAATCGTCATGATGCACCGTTCGCTTTATTCGGCGGGCAAGCACACCAACAAGCCGGATTCCACCATCATGCGCCATATGCTGCTGCCGGTCATCGATGAATTGGATATCGATCTGGTGCTTGGCGGTCACGAGCATATGTACCTGAGAACCTATCCGGTCACCGGCGAAGGCGTGGTTGACACCGATACGACCTATGTCAGCGAAATCGTGGACGGACAGGAAACGCTGTTTGCCGTTTCGCCCGAAGGCACGATCCATGTCATGCCTTCGACTGCTGGCACCAAGCGCTATTCTGTGAACGAAAACGCCCTTTCGTATATTCAGAACGCTGCCGCAAAGATGGAATCGACCAGCGGCAAGGGCGGCATTTTCACCAGCATCAGCATTGATGGCGGCGAGCTGGTATATCAGGCGTATCTGGTGGACGACGAGACCGGAGAGGTTTCGCTCTTTGATTCCTTCGGCATCAAAAAGGACGCGGGCGGCGCCGTCAACGAGGATTGGCAGGAGCTGCCGACCGACGCGGAAAGCAATTTTGCAGCCAACATCCGCAACCTGTTCTATGAGATCCTGTGGGTATTGCAGCATTATCTGACCGAGGTACTGCCGCAGCTGATCGGCAGTCTGCTGTGATAACCCGTTATAAAAGGACTGCGCCCCCGGGCAGGCGGTAAAAATGCGCTGTCCGGTCAGGCGGGATAAAAAGCACGCCCCGGTGAGACGGTAAAAACGCCTCCCGCGCGGCAGGAAAAAAAGAACGCGATTCCGGTCAGCTCCCGATCAAATGGGAACGGCTGGAACAGAACCGGCGCTTCTGTTCGCCGGTGCAGGCGGCAAAGAAAACACCCCCAAAGGAAAGCCGATCGGCTTGCTTTTGGGGGTTGCTTTTTTGGGAACTGCCGCTTTGTCCTTGCGTCCGGCAGCATTTTTCGGGAACTGCCGCTTTTTTCTTTATGGTCGGCGGCATTTTTCGGAAACTGCCGCTTTTTTCTTTATGGTCGGCGGCTTTTTTTGGGAACGCCGCCTTTTCCTTGCGTTCATCGGCGGTTTTCGGGAGCTGTCGCCTTTTTCTTCCGGTCGGCGCTCCTTTTTCCTGATCGCTGCCAACTTTTGCCGGTCAGCGGCAAAGGCTCAGGCGGTTTCCTCGGGTTTGGCGATTTTTTTAATGGCGGCAAAACTTTCCGGGCTGATGACGTGTTCGATCCGGCAGGCGTCCTGCACGGCGGTTTTCGGGTCTACGCCCAGCCCGATCAGCCAGTCGGACAGCACGGTATGCCGTTCGTACATCGCCAGGGCGATTTTTTCGCCTTTTTCGGTCAGGGTAATCAGCCCGTTCGGCGCCATGGAGATGTAGCCGTTTTCACGCAAATGCTTCATGGCTACGCTGACGCTGGGCTTGGAGAAGGAAAGCTCATTGCCGATGTCCACTGAGCGCACCTGACCGTTCCGGCGCTGTAAAATGTAGATGGTTTCCAGATAATTTTCCGCTGATTCACGAATCTGCATGGGGTTTCCTCCCTTCCGGGTTTGGTCTTATTATACAGGATTTTTTCTGTTTTTTCAAGGAATCTTGAAAAAATTTCCCGTTTTGGTGTGTTTCATTTGTTTTTGGGAATAATCAACCGTTGCCAAGGGCTGTTTTTTGTAGTAAAATAAAGGCCATGGAGGGATACTTATGAAACTGATCGCTCACCGGGGCGCCAACAAAAAAGCGCCGCAGAATACGCTGGCTGCTTTCCGCGCTTCGCTTGCCATGCCCATTGACGGCGTGGAAACCGATGTCCATTTGACAAAAGACGGCAAGGTGGTGCTTTGCCACAACCCCAATATCGACGAAACCTCCGACGGGAAGGGGTACATCAACGATCTGACCCTTGACGAGCTGTTGCAGCGCGATTTCGGCGGGTACTTCAGCGCGGATTTCAAAGGGGAAAAAATTCCGCTTCTGACCGATTTTCTCGATCTGGTCAAGGATGTGGAAATCATCAATATCGAAATCAAAACACCGTATAATAAGGATTATGCCGTGGTGGATGAAACGCTGCGGATCTCCCGCGAAAAGGGACTTTTGCCAAGGGTGCTGATTTCGTCCTTTGATCCGGTGGTCCTGCGCCGCGCAAAGGATGTTGCGCCCGATGTCAGGACGGCGCTGCTGTATGATTTTACCAAAAAGGCATACTGGGAAGTGCGAAGCAATCTGCTTGCCTTCGCCGCCGGTCTGGGCTGTTCGGCGCTGCATCCGTATAAACACATGATTACCGAAGACAAGATCGCCAAAGCCCATGCGCTGGGTATGAAGGTCAACTGCTGGACGGTCAACGAACGCTCCATCGCCGCAAAATTGCAGGCGGCAGGCGCGGACGGGCTGATTACCGATGTGCCCGACGAAATGGCGTCTTTCGGCGGGAAAGAGGAAAAAAAAGAGAATGAGTGAATGCAATCGACAGGAACGGGCGCTGGAATTTGATAAAATTCTGACGCTGCTGAGTTCCTTTACCTCCTGTGAGGACAGCCGGGAGGCGGCGCTGGCGCTGCGTCCCGAAACGGAGCTTGCCGCCGCGGAAAAGCTGCTGCGGCAGACCGACGATGCGCATCGTCTGCTGGCGAAGTTCGGCGGTCCATCCTTCGGCGGGCTGTGCAATGTAGATAACGCGCTGGCGCGCGCTTCGGCGGGCGGGGTGCTGAATCCCGGCGAGCTGCTGCGCATTGCCGAGGTGCTGCGGGTGATCCGCGCGCTGAAGGAATGGTACAATCGTCAGGCGGGCGTGGAAACCTGTTTGGACGGGCTTTTCTGCGGCCTGCTGCCCAACCGCTTTCTGGAAGAAAAAATCAACGGGGCAATCCTTGCCGAAGATAAAATCGCCGACGGCGCTTCGGCGGAGCTGTCCCGCATCCGGCGGGAAATGCGCCGCAAAGCCGATTCGATCCGCCAGAAACTGGATCAGATGATCCATTCCCAGACCTATCAGAAATATTTGCAGGATTCCCTTGTGACCCAGCGCAACGGCCGGTTTGTCGTGCCGGTCAAAAGCGAGTACCGCAGTGAGATCGGCGGTCTGGTGCATGATACTTCGTCAAGCGGCGCGACGGTTTTCATCGAGCCGGCGGCGGTGGTCGAAGCGAACAACGACATCAAGGTTCTGCAAAGCAAGGAGCGCGATGAGATCGAGCGCATCCTGACCGCACTGTCCGCCGAAACCGGTATGGAAAAGGACAGCATTCAAAATTCCTACCGCTGTGCGCTGCGTCTGGATCTGATTTTTGCCAAGGCGCGCATGGCTTATGCCATGAACGGGGTCTGCCCGGCGCTGAACGACCGGGGCATTGTGGATCTGATCGACGCAAGGCACCCGCTGCTGCCGAAAGAGTCGGTGGTGCCGGTGCATATTTTTCTGGGAGAAGATTTTGACACATTGATCATCACCGGACCGAACACCGGCGGCAAAACCGTTTCCATTAAAACCGTCGGTCTGCTGACCCTGATGGCAAGCGCCGGGATGATGATCCCTGCCGCCGAACGCAGCCGGGTTTGTATTTTTTCATCCGTTTATGCGGACATCGGGGACGAACAGAGCATTGAACAGTCGCTGTCCACCTTTTCTTCCCATATGGTCCATATCATTTCCATCCTGCAACAGGCGGGGCCGGGCAGTCTTGTGCTGATCGACGAACTGGGCGCGGGCACCGACCCGATAGAGGGCGCGGCGCTGGCTACGGCGATTTTGGAGCGCCTGCGCGCGCAGGGCTGCAAGGTGGCAGCCACCACCCACTATGCCGAGCTGAAAGCCTATGCCTTACAGACGCCGGGCGTTGAAAACGGCTGCTGTGAATTTGATGTGGCGTCTTTGCGCCCGACCTACCGGCTTTTGATCGGCGTACCCGGCCGCTCGAACGCCTTTGCCATCACCGAACGGCTCGGAATGGATCCGGCGGTCGTGGAACGGGCGCGTGAACTGGTTTCCGCAGAAAACACCCGCTTTGAAGAGGTGGTGGATTCGCTGGAAAAAAGCCGCGTCGAAATGGAAAAACAACAAAAGAAAACCCAACAGGATTCCCTGCTTGCCGAACAGCTTTTGCGGCAGGCGCGCGAAGAAAAGGAAAAAGCGCGTCAGGAAGCCGAACGCGAAAAGGAACGGGCGCGCGGAGAGAGCCGGCGCCTGCTGGAAAACACCCGCCGTCAGGCAGCGGCGCTTGCGGAAGAGATCCGCCAGCTGCAAAAGCAGGCGGCGGATAAAAACCAGCTCCGCGAGATTGCCGCCCGGGCGAAAAAAATGCTGCGGCAGGATATTCCGCTGTTGGACGCCGACGCCGATCCGGTCAGTCAAAATGGCGAGGATGAAAATTACCGGCTGCCGCGCGCACTGCAAATCGGCGACCGGGTTCGGCTCAGCGATTTGGGAAGCGAAGCGGAGATCGTATCGCTTCCCGACAGCAAGGGCATGGTCGAGGTACGAAGCGGTATGCTGAAGACCCGCGTCAAGGTCGCCAATGTGCGGCTGATCGAGGGTAAAAAAAAGAACGCCGCCCGGGCGACGATCCACACCCAGCGCGAAAGCCTGAAAACGGCAGCCGTTTCCAACCGCTGCGACCTTCGGGGAATGAGCGCGGACGAGGCGATTTTGGAACTGGATCGGTTTCTGGACGCGGCGGTCATGGCAAAGCTCGAAGAACTGACCGTGGTGCATGGCAAGGGAACGGGCGTCCTGCGCGCCGCCGTTGCGAAGTATTTGAAGGGCAATCCCGCCGTCAAATCGTTCCGTTCCGGCAGGTACGGCGAAGGCGAAGACGGCGTGACCATTGTAACGCTGAAATAGCGCGTCAAAATTTTCTTGTATATTTTATCAAAAATCTATTGAAATCCCGCTCATTTCTGTGCTATACTGTGTACAGCAAGTTTTCTTTGCGTTCGACTTTTCATCGGAGGTAATGTAAATGACGAAAAAAATCAAAATACTCTCAGCCGCCGTGCTGGTCTGCGCTTTGCTTATCAGCGCCATGTCAATGTTCGCCGGCGCCGCAACGATTCTTTTGGGCGATGTGGACGGCGACGGCCGCGTTTCGTCCGGCGATGCCCGTTTGATTTTGCGCCATGCGGTCAATATTGAGGATCTGCCGGAAGAATTCCTGATTGCCGCAGACATCGACCAGAACGATACCATCAACACCAGAGACGCCAGAACGACGCTGCGTACCGCTGTCCGTCTGGAAGAGCAAATCACCATCGAAACGGAAGACCCGACCCAGCCGAGCACGGAGCCGAGCACAGAGCCGACCCAGCCGACTCAGCCTTCGACGGAACCCACGCAGCCGACCCAGCCGACGGTTCCGGTTGAAACAACCGAGCAGCCGGTGGAGTTTTTACCCGATGACGGCGACGCCGGTTCGGTAGATGTCGGTCAGTTGAACTGAACAAATTTAAATAGAAGCAAAAAAAATCGCGTCCTGTGGGGCGCGGTTTTTTTTGTCAAAATCCATGGATTGTGAAAAGTTGGGAAAGGAACAAGCCGGAGCGGGGGGAAAGGGCAGGGCATAAAACCGTTCGGAGACTGAAAAAGGGAAGAGAGAGAAAGACAGGGGAAGCCAGAGAGAAGGGGCAGAGGGAAAAGGTGACAAAAAATAAGGTTCGGGGTTGGAAAATGGTTCAGAGTTTGCGGAAAGGCAACGAGGAGCGGAAGAAGGGAAAAAGAAACAAGCCGGAGCGGGGAAAGGGCAGGGCATAAAACCGTTTGGAGATTGTGGAAAAAGCAAAGAGGGGCGGAAGAGGAGGGAAGGAAGAGCGAGGGGAAAAGGTTGGCGGCAGACCTTTTTTGGTGCGGGGGAAAGCCGGGGAAGGCAGGCACGCAGTGGGTTTGTGATAGAAAATGGTTGCCTGTGCGGGTTTGTAAGAAAGGCAGAGCGAGGGAAGAGCAGGGAAAAAGATAGCGAGCGGCAGACGCAAAGGCCAACAGAGGCGAAAGCCGGGAAAAACAAGCTTTGCTTTTGCGTGTCTGCGCGAAGGATGCCCGGAGGGAGAAGCCGAAAAATCAAGGTTTATTTTTTCGCGCCTGTGGTAAAGGACGCCCGGAGGGGGAAGCCGGGAAAACAAGCTTTTCTTTTCCGTGCCTGTGGTGAGGGGACGACAGACGGGGAAAAGTCGGGAAATCGGATTTTTCTTTTTTGCGCCTGTGGTAAGGATGACGGCATGAAATCGGCAAAAAATCGTTTTTGATCTTTCCGCTGCTGAGGCTGCCGGCGGCGCGAACAGCCGGTTTGCCTGAGGAAGCACGATTTTTTCTTTTTTGTTTTTTATTCTTGTAAACAAGAGCCGTTTTTTTCGATTTTTTTGCAGGATGTTTCATTCTTATCTGACACCATATTTTACATTTATCACACATAACAAGCGTACAAAAAATGAATCGCGGCATTTTGATATAAAAAGCGAAAATAGATAATTTTTTACACATTTTTCTTAAAATGTATTGAAAGCGCGAATTTGACTGTTTATAATTATACATACAAGGATCGTGTGTTCGTTTCCTTGAATTATGAAACAGGGGGTTCCCAAACATGAAAAAGCACAGACTTTTCCTCCGTGGTACAGCGGTTGTGGCCATGCTGGTCATGCTGTTTACCGCGCTCTGTGTGCCCGCTTTTGCGGATGGAATTTACTCTCATTTGGACGGTTCCAAATATGTTTTGCAGAAAGTATCCAACCCCGACCGGCTGGAAGGCGA
The DNA here is from genome assembly GCA_944380845.1 of uncultured Clostridia bacterium. Lineage (GTDB taxonomy): Bacteria > Bacillota > Clostridia > Oscillospirales > Acutalibacteraceae > RGIG2774. The sequence continues at coordinate 31,409 of CALWIU010000029.1, forward strand.
AGTTGACGGCCTTTTGCCCGGCGGCGACCGCGCGTCAAGCTATTGCTGGGCGATGGCGGAAAATAACGGATACCTTTACATCGGCACCTGGGCCAACGGCCTGTGGCAGATGGTCGAAGCCATTGCCGCCGGTGCGAAAAACGCCGGTATCGAAGTGACCGATGAGCTGGTCGATTCCATTGTCGATCTGGCGACCCGCGGCGAAATCGATCGCTGCGAGGATGACTCCTACTACACCGCGAAAATCTTCCGTTACAGCGAAGAGACCGGCGAAATGGAGCTGCTTTTTGATCCCGGCGACCATGCCGGCGATCCGGATTACGGCGTAATCACCGGTTTCCGCGCCGCTGTGGAATTCAAGGGCGATGTGTATATGGACGCGCTGCTCAGCGGCCGCTGCCTGCTGTACAAGGTAACGGATGAAGATCCCTATGCGCTGCCGGAGATCGTTTTTGAAAACGGCACCCTTCGCGCCATGTGTGTCAGCGTGGACGGCGAGACCATGTATGTCGCCGGTAAAACGAATATCCCCGAAGGCTATAAGAGCGCTGCCGCTATTTTCGCCACCACCACCGGTGAGGCGGGCAGCTATGAAGTGATTGCCGACGCGGAAGATTTTGCTTATTACACCAAGAGCGGCACCACCGCCGATTTCAGCGACATTACGACGATGGCGAATCCCGCTTACAAAGATGGTTATGAATTGATCGGCTCTCTGGGCACCTCCAAGGGCATCGTGATCGTTCGCGGTCACGCCGCTTCCGATGAGGAAATCGCTGCCGGTCTTGCCAACCGTCACGGCTGGGTCTGGACGGAGTTTGCCGGCGACAACGGCGAATACCCGATCAGCTTCGGCAACCTGTATCATGTCAATCTGAACCCTGTGGTCTTTAACGATGAACTGTATTTCCTGACCATGACCAACCCGATGACGCCTTTGCTTCAGCTGTTCACCGGCCTTGTGACGGGCAATATGACACAGTTCTACAAAGGCCTTGACACCGTTGCCAAAGACTGCGACATCGAAGGCACGATTTACCGCCTGACCAAAGACGGCACTTTGCAGATGGTCATGGGCGATAAGGAATACTGCGACGACAGCATTGAATATGTCGCCAAGGTGGGCGCCGGTTTCACCGATGAAAAATACGGCACGACCATGTATATCTGGCGCGGCATCACCTATAACGACAGACTTTATGTCAACACCATCGACTACTGGAACCTGTTCGGCTATGTAACGCAGCTGACCAACGGCGAGCTGCTGGGCATGAGCAAGGACGGTCTGAAAACCGAACTGGGCTATCTGGTCACCTTTATGGATCAGGTCATGGGCTCGAAAACGCTGATGGATAAACTGTCCTCCTTCCTGCCGGTCATCAACCAGGTTCTGAACGAGGATGTCAAAGCCGCTGTCGAAAATCTGGCTTCTGAGCCGATGTTTGATATGCTGTATCTGCTGTACAGCGGTCTGGATCAGACCACCACGACGGAATATCTGGGCGAAGTGGTCGATCTGGTAACGGCGAATGCCGAGGATCTTGCCGCGTTCTGCGACAAGGCGATTGCGGTTCTGAGCGGCGGCATCTTTGCCGAAAGCGCTTCCGCGAAAAAAATGGTGGAGAGCATCAGCTCGGTGAAATCCGCTGTTTTGATGATCGCTGAAAACAAAGAGCACATCGAAAACTATATGATCATTTCTGACACCGTCGCCAAAGAAAAGAACCCCGGCGGCGAGGTCTGGTGCACAGAAGACGGCATCAACTGGGAGCCGATCACCCGCAACGGCTTTAACGATCGTTACAACCACGGCGTTCGTACCTTTGCCATCGGCGACGACGGCAGCCTGTACTATGGCTGCGCCAACCCCTATTACGGCGCTCAGCTCTGGAAGCATACGGATGTAGCGGATGACTATGAGTACACCGGCCGTCAGGATCCCACCCAGTATGAAGAGCCGGAAGAAGAGCAGGGCGTATCCGGATTCTTCGATCAGCTGATGAACTTCCTGCGTTCGATTCTGGATATGATCAAGAATCTGCTGAATACGATCTTTGCCAACTAAGGTTTTGATCTGAAACAGGAAACCTGTC
>CALWIU010000030.1 GCA_944380845.1 uncultured Clostridia bacterium
ACTTGCCGGTCAGATCCTCACCGATTTTTGCAGATGTAAAATAGTTTTTATAGTTTTTCAGTGCCTGCACATTGGAAGCAGAAGTCGTTTCGCTTATCGACATCTGCCCGCTGAACGCCAGCCAGTACCTCTTTGCACCTGTCCAATTCCTATCGCCACTCCGTCTTCTGAGAGGGACCTGGAGCGTTCTCGTGGTGGCAACATTAGCAGGGACTTCCTCCAGACTCGCGTATTCAATGGAGAGATACGCCTGCGTTACATTGCGTTTTACAATGGTGGTAAAGCTCGTATTTTCCGGCACACCGCTGCGATCGGCAATGAGATAACGGCTGGACTTATCATTCCGATGGTGATACTCGGATTGTCCTTCCCCCTGCAATACCGCGCGAATCAGGTTCTGCACATTGCCGTTGCTGGCATAGGAGGTGGCGTTGATGACAGCATCCTGCAATTCCGCGTGGTAGTTGGCGTATTCATTGTCACCGGTTTTAATCTTGGTATTGGCAACCGCGCGGATATATTTTGCCGCGTCAAAAATCACGCCATGGGTACTGTTGTCGGTAATGGTTTTCGTTGTTCCGCTCTGCGTTGCGCTCCACTGGGTAATTTCCCTGTTGTTGATCGCGTATTGCAGAATCTGATTGAGCTTGCTGACATCATCGCCGGATAAAGCCGCATTGGCAATGGTCGGGAAAGCCGCAACACAGCAGGACATTGCCATCAGCATGGCAAGAAATACGCTGAGTATCTTTTTTGTAACTTTCACTTAAGTTCCTCCTTTTCTCAAAAGCAGTTGCATGTTCCCCCGCAGGAACTGGGAAAAGTTTATTTTCTCCCCTCCGTTTCTTATTATTTTATTTTTTACAATTACAGCCGTTGTCCGTTGGGAACAGATTGGCTTTGTGTACGAATAAAATGGATATACGCGCCGAGCATACCCGCATGATTGCGGTTTTGTGCAAAAGCAAGCCGAGTGTTTTGCGCCAAAATGGGCACCATATGCGCATTCATGGCACGGTCAATCCGATCGTTTAAATAGTCCGTCTCCGCCATGATTCCGCCGCCGAGAACCACAACTTCGGGATTGAGCACATAACAGATGTTGGCGATTCCCAATCCCAGCGCTTCACAAAGTTCGTCAATGGCTTCAATGCAATCACGGTCACCGGCACGGGCGGCATCAAAGATGGTTCTTCCGTTCCAGTTGCCCTCGCCGTCCTTTCGGGCACGGACTTTTTCAACCAACGCGGTAGCGGACGCCAGTTTCTGAAATTCACCGCCGGGCTGAAGCATATAACCAACTTCACATCCGCAGCCGGAAAAACCATGATAGACTTCACCGTTCTGGACAAACGCACCGCCGATGCCTGTGCCGATGGTCAGGCAAAGACAGCTTTCGCTGCCTTTTGCCGCGCCAAAGGTGTATTCCGCAAGAGCCGCACAGTTGACATCGTTTTCCACTTCGCAGGGCAGAGAAGTGGCCTGTTCTACCCTTTCCTTAATCGCAGTTCCCTTGTAATTCGGAATTTGCGGACCGGCATGAACAATCACGCCTTTTTTACAATCCACCATGCCGGCGGTAGACACCGCAACCCCTTCCGGATGGTATTCTTTCTGATAGTCCGCAGCAAGAGAAAGAACCTTTTTTACGATCCCTTCGCCGCCCTGCCACGCCTCCGTCGGCAGGGAATCGGTCGTTAGAAAATCGCCGTTCTCCCCCAAAACACCGTGCTTGATGGCTGTGCCGCCAATATCAATACAAATATATGTTTTCATTATTTCCTCGTATTCGTTTATTCGCTGCGGGCGGCAGATGCTTCCGCAACCGCTTTGGCAAAGGGGATGGTAATAAGCTGCGGGCGCGTGATAATCGATCCGACGACCACGCAAAAGCATCCCAGCTCAATCACTCTTTTGGCTTTTTCCGGCGTATTGATATTTCCTTCTGCGATGACTTTTGCGTGCTGCGCGCCATCCAGAATGCGGCGCAGAATGGCAAAATCATCAGCGGCAATCAAATCCCCCCGGCTTTGGTCGGTATACCCAACCATGGTAGGACTGATAAAATCAAACCCCAGCTTGTCCGCATACAGCGCTTCTTCCGCTGTCGAGCAATCCGCCATCAGAAGCTGATCCGGATATTTTTCCCGCACCGCATGATAAAAAGCATCCAGAGAAACTCCGCCGGGACGAAGATCGCCAGTCGCGTCCATCGCCAAAATTTCCGGCGGGGCGCTCATCAGCTCATCAACTTCCTGCATCGTCGGCGTGATGTAAACCTTGCTGTCGGAATAATCCCGTTTGACAATACCAATGATCGGCAAATCAACATTTTTACGGATTTCGGCAATATCTTCTTTTGTATTGGCACGGATCCCCTTGGCGCCGCCTTCCGCAGCTGCTCTTGCCATTCTTCCCATAATAAAAGATGAATGCAAAGGCTCATTGGGCAGTGCCTGACATGAAACGATCAATCCGCCGTTTAATGCGGCAACACGAGAATTTATCAAAATAGTCACACTCATTTCCATAAAATTCAGAATGATTCATAATTTCTAACATAACTTACAGTTTATTTTATACAAACTACCTGTAAATTGCAAGACTTTTTCGTTAAAAAATGAATGATTTGCAACAATTTTTACAATATATTTATAATTCTATGAAGAGTTCGTCATTTATTTTTCTCCTTTATCAGAATATAGCGACATCGTCCGTTTCCATGAAAAAATCGCCGCCCCCGAGCGGAACGGCGATTTTTGAAAATCGGATCAGTGGTATTCGGGCAGCCAGCCGGTATGCGCCTCGATCAAATCATCGCACAGGGAAATGATCTCGTCAATCGTAAGCTGCGATGCGCAAAGCGGATCGAGCATAGCGGCTTGATAGATATACTCCTTCTTTTTTGTGACCGCAGCTTCAATCGTCAACAAATGGACATTGATCATATTCATATTCATTGCCGCAAGCTGCAAGGGAAGTTCACCCACATAACAGGGCTGGATTCCGGCTCGGTTGACAAGGCACGGAACTTCAACACAGGCATTTTCCGGATAATTTTCAATCAGGTGCCCTTTGTTGATAACATTGCCGCCGATTTTATAAGCCTGATCGGTAACAATGGATTCCATTATATAGGAAGCATACTCTTTCGTTCTCTCATGCGTCACATTGCCCTGCACATATTTTTCGCGATCGTTTTTCCAACGGGCGATCTGCTCAACACAGCGCCGGGGATACTCGTCCAGCGGAATGCGGTACCGATCGATCAGCTCCGGATGATCCTTTTTTATAAAAAAGGCGTTGTACTCGGCGTTATGCTCACTGGATTCCGTGCAGTAATACCCCAATCTGCGGATATATTCAAGGCGCACCAGATCCTTGAAATCCGGTTTTGGATTTTCCAGCATGGCGGCAGCGCGGCGACGGATTTCCGGATAAAGATCGGTACCGTCGTTATCACGGATCTCCAGCAGCCAACCCATATGGTTGATGCCGGCGATTTTTTCATAGATCGGATCCGTAAAAGGAATGTCCAGCTCCCGTAAAAGCCCGCGCGAACAGCCTTGCACACTATGACACAAACCGACAGATTTTACGCCGCCGTACCGACCCAAATAGCCAGCCAACTGCGCCATGGGATTGGTATAATTCAAAAAGTACGCGTCGGGACAAACTTCCTGCATATCCCGACAGAAATCTTCCAGCACCGGAATGGTGCGTAATGCCCGGAAAATACCGCCGATACCGTTTGAATCGGCAATGGTCTGCCGCAGACCATATTTTTTCGGGACTTCAAAATCGATGACGGTGCAGGGCTCATACAGCCCGACCTGAATGGCGTTGACGACAAAATCTGCGCCCCTCAGCGCATCCTTACGCTGTTCAACACCCAGATACTTTTCGACCGAAGCGCGTGATTCGTTGATATTGCGGTTCAGGCTGTCAACCATGACATAAGATTCCTCCAGCCTTTCGCCGTCAATGTCATACAATGCGATTTTGCATTCACGCAAAGCAGGTGTGCACATCACATCGCCCAGCACATTTTTGGCAAATACCGTGCTGCCCGCTCCCATAAAGGTAATCTTCATCGCATTCCCTCCTACTGTTTTATAAAATGGACCCCGGCAAGCCGGAAAAGTCTGCCGGGGTCAGAATGCCGAAATTCAGTGGCGTTATTCTTTTTGATCTGTCGGGGAAGGATCCTCTGTCTTTTCCTCTTCCGCCTGCGTTTCCGCCGGCGCGTCCGCAGCATCCTTCACCGGCTCTTCCTCTTTGGCTTTCTGCGGTTCATTCTCCTGCTCTTCCTCGTCAGAATAATTTTTCCCGCGGGCAATCAGAAGAACGACCAATACGATCACAGCCACAATGGCGATAACAATGGCAATTTTCGCCGCTGTGGGGATCCCGTCGGCGGACTGCACATGATACGGATTATCGCTGCCGACAGACACCAGCGTCGTAGTAATGGCGTCATAATCCCAGGTGGACGCAGTCTCGCCCTCAATTTCCACAACGCCGACATTGACGCGCGGTTCGACTTCCTGTGAATTGACCGCAAAATCCATCGCGGTTACTTCGAGATCACATGTGCCGCCGCCAATGGCACGGAAAGTAATGGTTCCCACATCACAGGTAGAAAGGGTAGCGGGAAACTCGCTCAAATGCAGCAGGCCGATGCGCACATCATGCGCAATATTTCCCGCAAGGTCCGTCTTGCCGGCGCCGGTATCTTCTGTCGCAACATAATAAACATTGGCGCCGCGTATGGTTTCCGAAGCCTCGAAACCTTCATACTGAAGCATATAGGGGTTATACTGGATGGCAAAGGACCCGCTGGTAAAACCCTCTACATTTCCCAATGAAAAGCTGACTGTGATTAAATCACCAACGCTTCCCTTTGCGCTGTCAACATACACAACCGGCGTGTTCTCCTCTTCGACCATCGAGGAAAACTCCGGTGAGTTGATCCCCTTATCTGACGGCTGCGTTTCGGTAGCCGAAACCGGCAGCACCAACAGCGCACAGACTGCAAAAAACGCAAGAAGTGCACAAATCCGCTTTTTCATTTGCTTCAACCTTTCTCTTCTCTTTTTATTTCTTTTTCTTATCGTCATCCACAATATTTTTATTCCGCGCCGCACGAACAACGGAAATAACGAGCACAACAGCGACAACGACTGCGGCAACAATCAGCAGAATGCTGCCGCCTGACAGCCCCTCTTCGCTGGCTGCAACGGAAGAATCCGCGTCGCCGGCGTCATCATGGGAAGAAGCCGCTTGCTGTGCGCTGCTGCTTGCCCGCGAGGTCTGTGGAATGGGATAGGTATACGATGCGTCCGTATACAGATTTTCCGGATCGATATTTGCCCCATAGTTCCAGGAATCGGCCTCTGTCTGCTCACCGGTTACACTGACCAGCCCGCCATGAAGCACAGGAGCCGTTTCCCGCTCTGCGATCTGGAAGGTTTTCGCTCCCAGCACAAGCTGGCATTCACCGGCGCCGATGGCTTCAAAGGTCAGCGTGACCACATCACAGCTATCCAGCGACTGCGGAAACTGATACAGATGGAGAAGACCGAGATAAAAGGAATGGCCGTCGGAATTGGCGTAATCCTCTTCGTTCTGAGGATCGGTATACATCATATAAATTTCATTATCTGCTGCCATTTCCGTGCTTTTTTCAACTTTGGTCAGCCGTAAAATATTGGGGTCATATTGAATATTTAAATCGGTGTTGGTCAAATCCGTTACATGTTTCAACGAAAGCGTCACACTGACCGTATCACCGACCTTAGCAGTGGCAGAAGAAATGGAAACTTCCGGCGCGTCGGCAGCAGAAACCGGCACCGCCGCTGCAATAAGAACCAAAGCGGTCAACAGAAGGACAATCCATTTTTTCATAGGTCTTACTGCTCTCCTTCATCCTTATTCTGTTCTTGCTGCGGCTCTTCAGCCGGCAGCTCCTGCGGCGCCTCGTCCTCTGACTGCACCTTTTCATCAGCAGGGGAGGCGTTCTGCGCATCATCACCGGATTCGGGATCCGTTGTTTTCTCCTCGGCTTCCGGCGTCTGAGCCGAATTATCGTCAAAAAGTGCTGGCGCCGGCATTTTCTTTTTCGTCTTACGGATCATCACCAGCAATACGATCAGCACGATCGCGACGACAGCGATCACAGCGATGATGAAAAACAACGATCCGTTCTCACGGAAAAAAGACGCAAAGCCGGAAGAATACCGGCACGAACCCAGCTTGGGAGAAACATTTTCTTCATCAATACGGAAGCTGACCGCCTCTGCTTTAATGGAGGTTCGTCCCTGCCCGGCACGGAATGCCAGTTCGCAGAAATCGCCGTTGCCGTCGTAAACATCGAACCGATCCATATGGAAGAACGACACGGCGACCCAGCCTTTGCCCGAAGCTTCATCGGCGCTCGGGAACGAAGCGATCAGATCTTTGTCGCCTGCGGCTGCGCCGACAAGCGAAGCGCCGAGATAAGTCAGCACCTCCGGATTATAAGTAAAGCGAAGATCCGCATCGGTCAATCCCTCGCATCCGGCCAAAGAAACCGTTACGATCAGAATATCGCCTTCCTGTGCCTGCTGGGTAACAGCAAGCTGTACCGCCGGACGGCTGGCGTTGGTCACTTCCACATCTGTCGCTCCGGCAAAAACGGAAATCATCGGCAGAAGCAAAAGCACACAAAGAATCAGGCTGCTTATTTTTTTCACTTCATTCACCTCGTCACTGCGTTGCCATGGTCTGTTTCAAGAAGCGAACCGCATCCGCAATATCTTTTTTCGGATTATCGCCGACCTCACGCTCAATGGTTAAAAAGCCATGGTACCCAATGTTTTCCAGCGCCTTCAGATATTCGGGGAAGTCTACGCTGCCTGTACCCAGCGGCACTTCGGCAAAGGAAGAATCGGTGACAATGGTTTCCTGCTTTAAGCCATAAATGATCTCCGGGTCCTTATAATGCAGCATTACCCCATCTTTGGCATGGGTATGAACAATATAGTCCTTCAGCATATAAACAGCCAGCACCGGATCGTCGTCGCAGACCATTTTCAGATTCGCCGGATCCAGGTTGACGCCCAATCCGTCGCTTTTGATGGAATCCAAAAACATCCGCAGCACTTCCGCCGGTTCCGGGCCGGTTTCCACAGCGAAATGCGCGCCGACGCTCGCCGCATATTCGGCAAGCTCGCCGCACGCCTGCTGCATAACCGCATAGCGCGGATGGGACGGATCACGCGGAACCACACCGATATGCGTCGTAATGATATCAACACCCAGATCCTTTGCCAAATCCACAATGCGTTTGGAACGCTCAATCTTTGCCGGGTTGTTTTCGACAAACGAAAAACCGCCGGAACCCAAATCACCGCACAGGGCGCTGATCACAAGGCCGTTGCTTTTTATCATGTCCATTAACTCCGCACGCTTTTGCGCGGACATTTCAGGACTGATGTCGCCTTTGACGGCATAAATCTGCACGCCGTCGGCGCCCAGTTCCCGGGCAGTTTTCAGAGCGGAAGCGATATCTGTTCGGAAGGAATCGGCAATGATCCCGATCGGAAAATTCATAAGGTTTCTCCTTTCATGACAAGGGAAGGATTCCCTTTTTATGGATACAAAGTCAGTATATCTCATTCCGAACCAATAGTCAATGAATAATAAAGGAAAAAAACGGCGAAAAAGTCCGATCGTTTCTTTTTTTCAAAAATATCGGTTTTCTTTTTGCAGAAGGTATGATATGATAAAGGATGAGATTTTGAAACAAAAAAAGGAAGTCAGCCCTCTTATGTATACCTTATATCCTGCTGCCGGCGGTTATTTTATGGTTCCGGCGGCTGCCGCCGAAGGATTAAAGCTCGCCGGCGCATCCCAGCTCAAATGTCTTTTGGCAGTCTGTCGGCGAATGGGCGCGCCTGTCGAAGCAAATCAAATCGCAAAAGAAACCGGTCTGTCGCCGGAAGATGTAAAAGACGCCCTCTGTTTTTGGATCGAAAAAGGTCTGATCGTTGACAACGGTGAAGCGCCGCAGAAAGACGAAAAGGAACCTGCGAAAGAGGCGGAACCGGCAGAAAACCCTGCCAATCTTCCCGAAACCAAAGAATCCTCTCTGCCGGAAAGAAAAAAAATTCCAAAAATCAAACCGACCACCGCGCAGATCAACAACCGCTGCAATGAAGATTCCCAGATCCGCGAATTGTTTTTGCAGGCACAAATCATTCTGGGCAGAACCATCGGTTATGACACCCAGGCACAGCTTTTGATGTGCTGTGATTATCTCGGTCTGCCGGTGCCGGTCGTATTGATGATCTGCGAATACGCCCGCTCGCTGGGGCATTCCGGGATCGGTTACATTGTCCGGATTGCAGAAAACTGGGCGCAGGAAGGCATTTTGACGCTGGAAGCCGCCAATGAACGCATTGCCGCGCTGGAAAAACGGGATAAACTCTGGCTCGCTTTTTCCGCCGCCGTTCATATCACCAACCCAACCCCTTCCGCCCGAATGTCCGGATACCTTCTGCATTGGAGCCGGGATCTCGGCTATTCGACCGATGAACTGGTTGCCGCCTACTATGAAATGGCAGATCACACCGAGAAATTCAGCCCAGCGTATATGGATAAAGTTCTGTCCTCCTGGCATGAAAAAGGACTGAAAAACATCGATCAGATCAACGCCTATCTGCTGGATTATCAAAAACAGCAGCTGGAAAAGACCAAACAGAAACAGCCGCCTGCTCCGTTGAAAAAAAAGGAACCGGCAGCGACCTCCTACGATATCCAAACAGCAGAACAGAAAGCCGCCCTCGGCGCGCCTGTTTATAAAAGGAGAAAGAAAAAATGAAATACGACCGCACCACCTTACAGCGGGCGGCAGAAGAAATGGTTCACCGTCAAAAAAAAGCCAACTCAGAAGCCGAAAAACGCCGCAGTTTCTTATTTGCCCAGTGCCCCGAAGCGGCTGAACTGGATCGGAAAATTGCGTCTACCTCTTCACGCTTTGCCGCCATTCTGGCGCAAAAGGACAAAGAAACCATTCAGCGGGAAATAAGCATTCTTCAAAATGAAAATCTGCACTGGCAAAAGCAGCTGGAAAAGATCCTGCTGTCACGGAACCTGCCGAAAGACTATCTGGATGTTCACTACGAATGTCCGATCTGCCATGACACGGGCTCGCACAACGGGCAAATGTGTTCGTGCTTTGAAACCCTGCTGCGGCAAACGGCTTTTCGTGAGCTTTGCGAATCCTCCCCGCTGGAGGTCTGCTCGTTCAGTGACTTTGATCTGCGCTATTATCCAGATGATGACGGCGACATTTCCTCCCGCACAGTGATGAAAAGTATTTTTGACTATTGCCGCTGTTATGCGGCGGATTTTTCCGAAGAAAGCCCCAATATCTGTATGTACGGCAGCACGGGGCTTGGAAAAACCCATCTTTCTCTTGCCATTGCCGCTGAAGTGATTCAAAAAGGATATGGTGTGGTTTACGGCTCCTGTCCCAATCTTGTTTCACGGCTGGAACGGGAAAAATTCGGCAGAAGCACCGAAAACACCGAGGATTCCCTTTTGGAATGCGATCTTTTGATTTTGGATGATCTGGGAGCAGAGTTTTCGACACAATTTACCGTTGCCACAGTCTATAACATCATCAACACCCGTCTGCTGAAACGCCTGCCAACCATCATCAGCACCAATCTGGATATGGAAGGCATTCAGCAAAAATACACCGAACGGGTCGCTTCCCGCCTGATCGGCGAATACACCCTGCTGCGCTTTTCCGGAAAAGATGTCCGGCAGCTGAAAAATAATTGAACGGAGCGAACCTATGTATCAATTGACCGATACCGCCACCATCAAACGCCTGCTCGGCGGTCAGGATTTCCGTTTTTCCAAAGCGCTTGGACAGAATTTTCTGATCGACCCTGCCGTTTGCCCAGCCATGGCAAAGCAAGCGGGGTTATCCAATGACACCGGCGCGCTGGAAATCGGCGCCGGCATCGGTGTTTTAACTGTGGAGCTGGCAAAAGAAGCAAAGAAAGTCGTTACTTTTGAAATTGACGACCGGCTGCTGCCGGTTCTGGCGCGGACACTGGCAGACTGCCCCAATACAACCGTCCTGCATCAGGACATTCTGAAAACCGATCTGCCTTCGCTTGTCCGGGAAAACTTCGGGGAAATGCCGGTATCTGTCTGCGCCAATCTGCCCTATTATATCACTTCGCCGATTCTGATGTTTCTTTTAGAAAGCGGCGTCTCTTTTCAAACCATTACCGTCATGGTGCAAAAGGAAGCGGCGGAACGCATCTGCGCGCCGGTCGGCAGCCGAAACGCCGGCGCTTTAACAGCTGCCGTCGATTACCGTGCCGAAGCGGAGCTGCTGTTTGAAGTCAAAAGAACCAGCTTTCTGCCGCCGCCAAAAGTTGACAGCGCCGTGATCCGTCTGACGCCGCGCCAGAAACCAAAAGTACAAGTAAAAAACGAGGCCTTTTTCTTTCGCGTGATTAAAAGCGCCTTTGCCCAGCGCCGGAAAACCGCTTTAAACTCCCTTTCCGCCGGGCTTGCTCTGCCGAAAGAAACCATCGCTTCGGCGCTGGAAAGCATGGGGCTTCCGCCGACTGTACGAGCAGAAACCTTTACTTTAGAACAATTTGCTTCTCTTGCCGATCACCTGACCGGCCAATAAAAAAGAACCCGAAGAGCGGAAAAATGCTCTTCGGGTTCTTTTTGATACGGATTCATTTTCCTTATTCTTTGTCGATTTTTCTGGGATGATTCAAATGCAAAACCCGCAGCGCATCGCCGATGGTTTTTTCATAAGCTTCGCGACCGTATTTATCGACCTCCGCCTTATTTTTATCACCGTGCGTCAGGCATCCCGCGCCGCCGATACAGCCGCCGACACACGCCATGCCCTCAATAAAATTATTCGGCAAAACATTTTTGGAGGCTTTCAGCAACGCCATGCGGCACTGCTCGATTCCGTCACAGGAAATGGCGTTGAGTTTAAAGCTGTCATCCAATCCGTTTTCCTTCAAGCCCTGCGCCACGGCATCTGCCAGACCGCCGCTGCGTGCAAAAATCCGGCCGAAATAGGAAGCGTTATCCAAAACATCCTCCGGCAGGGTGGTAATATCAATATCCCGGCTGTCGAACAACGCCTGTAATTCCTCAAAGGTAATGACGCTGTCAATCCAAGGGGCAACCTCCGGCTTTTGGAATTCGGCTTTTTTCGCTGTGCAGGGGCCAATGCAGATGACCTTGCAGTCCGTGTCGGTTTCTTTCAAATACTTGGAAATGGTCGCCATCGGCGAAAGATTGTGAGAAATATGCGGAACCAGATCCGGAAAACTCTTATGGATATAATCCACAAAGGCAGGGCAGCAGGAGCTGGTCAAAAAGCCTTTTTCCGCCAATTCCTTGGCTTCCTCGTTCGCAACCATATCAGCGCCCAAAGCAGCTTCGACCACAGTAAAGAAACCAAGCTCTTTGATGCCGGCAATAACCTGCCCCAGCTTCGCATAAGTAAACTGACTGGAAATCGATGGAGCCACCACAGCATACACTTTATATTTGGTATTGTTTTCGCTTTTTTGAATGAAGTCAATAACATTCAAAATAAAGGACTTATCGGTGATCGCACCCCAGGGGCACTGGTACACGCAGGCACCGCAGGCAATGCACTTATCCTGATTGATGCTTGCTGCCTTTGTTTCCGTCATGGTGATTGCCTTGACTTTGCACGCGTTTTCACAGGGGCGCTTATGATTGGCAATCGCGCTGTAGGGACAAACACGGGCGCACGCACCGCATTCGACACATTTGCTCTTATCGATATGCGCTTTCTGCTGGTGATCAAAGGTAATTGCGCCGCGTTTACACACATCTTCACAGCGGTGCGCCAGACAGCCGCGGCAGGCGTCGGTTACTTCGTATCCGCCCATCGGGCACTCATCACAGGCAATATCGATTACTTCGATCACATTCGGGTTGGTATGATCGCCGCCCATCGCGATTTTGACCCGTTCTGCAAGGATCGCGCGCTCCTTATACACACAGCAGCGCATCGTCGGCTCTTTGCCCGGCACAATGATCTTCGGGATATCCAGAAAGCCGGTCAGCAATTTATCATTCCACGCCTGACGCGCCACTTCCCGCAAAACTTTATATTTCAAATATTGAACTTTTGTGTCAAATTTTCTCATGATGCTCCATCCTCTGTCGTTATCAGCCGCCAAACAACGGCAGTTTTATGAAATAGATTAAAAATAACTGACCTTGACCCGCTTGCCCATTTTTTGCAGCGCTTCCGTCAGCTCGCTGACCAACTGCATTTTTATGTTAAAATTGATCGGCAGATTGGGGTTCTGATGCGCCGGGTTAATCGCTCTGCCCACAAAAAAGTTAATATCGGTTGCTTCTTCAAACAGCAGGCGGGCGATCTGTGATGCGCCGTCCCGCTTATAGCTCCAATCCTTGTAAGATTCATTATCTTCCAGATAATCCTTGGCATACTGCACAACCTTGTTCATGGTAATGACGCCCTCTGTCACCAGATCTACGCCCTCAATCTTCGCGATGGGGGGAATGTCCGGATCGGGGAATTCCAGCACCGGAATCAGCGGCTTGTGCAAATATTCTGCCGCCAGAGAAGAGGTCGTTCCGCCGCAAACAATATGCTTGCCTTCTTTGGAAAAAAACAGGGATTCCATTTTCTGCACATCGTCGCGGTTGGCGGGCGGGCCGATCATCAAGTTCATCGGCTCACGCTTGCGAATGCGCACCACGCAGACCGTCGTATCATCGCCCGGCTCGCCGCCGTACAGCTTATAGCATTCGTCCAGTAAAATGGTCGTCAGCGTTTTTGCGGTAAATCCCACATCATACAGCGTTTCCATGAAGGAAATGATATCTTTCCGTTCCCAGCCGAAATTCAGCGAGAGTCCGACGCCGGCGTGAATACAGCCATCGCTCATCATAATAAAGATATCGTTTTCCTGCAAAGGAATCGTCGATCGGTAAATGGTTTTCCCGCCGATTTCGGTGACGGTGGAAGGCATTTCAACATTTTTCCCGTCCCGCAGAAGAATCACCATCGGGTTGTCATACTGAATGATTTCGGCGTATTCATTGTTGACGATACGCATGATCGTAAAAGTGGAATAGGCCACCTGCCGTTCCGAACAGACCGGCAGGGTCGCAGCAATGGTGGCAACACATTCTTCCAAACTGATCTGCGCAGCCATCATGGTGGAAATGATCTTAGAAGTCAGCGTCGAAAGAATACACGCCTTGACGCCGCTGCCAAGTCCGTCTGCCAGCACAATGACCTGTGAATTTTCGCCCTGCTCCACGATCTCGATGTGATCGCCGCAAAGCTCTTCGTCGTGCTTCAACAGGCTGCGGA
Organism: uncultured Clostridia bacterium; assembly: GCA_944380845.1. GTDB lineage: Bacteria > Bacillota > Clostridia > Oscillospirales > Acutalibacteraceae > RGIG2774. The sequence continues at coordinate 13,424 of CALWIU010000030.1, forward strand.
AGCCGATATCCGCGCAAAGATCATTCATCGGCAATCGACTCCTTTAATTTTGTCAGAGCAATTTTTGTTTCTGCTGCCGTTTCTCCTAATAGAGACGCGATTTCCTGAACAATGCGCATTTGTTTGTCTACCACATTATCCGCGATCTCAGCGGTGTGGCGGCTGATGGTTTCCTTTTTGGTTCGTTCTGTTTCTTCGGCGGTAACATCGCGCATCAGACAGATCAAAATGCGGAAATCCCGGTCATAAAGAATCGTCTGTTCCACATATTTTTTATACTCTGCCAAATACACCCGCTTGTCGCGCACGCTGACGCCGGTATTGCGAACCTCCATAAAATCTTTCGGCTCCAGAATGCGAATGATCTGTTCGCCCAGCACATCGCTTTCAGAGCGCAAATTCATGATCTTCAATGCAGCGCGGTTGATCTGCTGCACTTCCAGATTTTCGTTGGTTACGATGATGGCATTCGGGGTATTGTTGATGATGTTATCCGAAAAGCTCTCAGCCCGCTCCTTCAGGAAGGGAAGGCACATGGTCAGATCTGCCTTGCCCTGAAAGATTGCAACGGCTTTTTCGCGGCAGGTATTATAACCGCAGGAACCGCAATTCAGTTCCTGAGACGGTTTCATTTTACCCATCTTGCGCAGGATCGACTGAATTTCCGCCTCATCGGGCAAAACCTGTTTTTTGTCGATATATTCAAATTGTTTTTTGATTTCTGCTTTGGTCACCGGTTTGGTTTCAAAATCCTGCTTGCCTGCATACGAAGTCACAGCGGCATAATTATGAACGGTGCGGCGGTTATATTTCTCCATAACCGGACCGCCGACACAACTACCGACGCACGCGGACATTTCAATAAAGCAGTTTTGCAAATTGCCGCTTTCAATATCTTTAAGGGCGGCAATGCAGTTTTCGGCGCCATCAATCGCCATGTATGTATAACCGGCTGCGTCACAATTCATGGACTTTAAAATACCGCCCGTGGTGGGGAAAAGGCGAGCCTTGCTTTTTTCGGTACTGTCCTTTTCTTTTTCAATTGTAACATTTTCTTCCGCCAGCCAGTTGGTCAGTTCCTCAAAAATCAAAACCGCATCCACAATACCGCGATAATGATCCGCTTCATCCTTTTTGGCAAGACAGGGGCCGATAAAGACTGTTTTCGCCTCCGGATTCCGCTGTTTGATATCCCGGCAATGCGCCTGCATAGGTGACATGATATCCGCCAGATACTGCATCGAACCGGGGAAATATTTTTGAATCAGCAGGTTGACAGAGTGACAGCAGGATGAGATCAGGATATCCCGATGATCCTCCTTCAGCATCCGGTCGTATTCCTTTTTTACAATTGTCGCGCCGATGGCTGTTTCTTCCGCGCCGGCAAAACCCAGTTTTTTCAGGGCCTTGTCCAGAGCGGCAATACCGCAGCCGTCATAGTTTGCGACAAAGGACGGCGCAATGCTGGCGATAACCGGCGCGCCGCTGCCGATGAGAACTTTGACTTTTTCCAGCTCGGAAATGATTTCCTTTGCATCCTGCGGACAGACAACAAAGCATTGACCACAAAGAATACATTCTTCCGGCACGATATGTGCCTGATTGCCTGAAAACCGGATCGATTTGACCGGGCAGTGCCGGATGCACTTATAACAGTTTTTGCAGTTGGACTTTTTCAGTCTTAAAAATTCAGACATGGCAGCGCCCCCGTTATTTGGTTATGACATTGGCGTTCACTTTTACGACTTCCCGTAAAACGAGCCATCCCCCGCGCCCCGCCCATTGACGGAACGCAGGGGTCACTGTTTTTTTATGGTTTATGCGTTGGGAAGAATTTCCGTTTCAAAAAACTGTTTTGTTGTTTCGGGTGAGAGAGAATGGAACTTGCCGTCTACCGTTACGCAGACGCCTTCCTGGCATCTGCCCATGCAGAAGGTACCTCCAAGATCGACCTTATCCTGCAAGTTGTTTTTCGCGATTAGATATTGAAGCTCCTCCACGATTTGTCTGGAACCTTTCAAATGGCAGGAGCTGCCGATGCAAACCGTAACTTTCATTTTTTGACACCCTCTCTTTATTGGTAATCAACGACATCGACCCAGGACAACAGGAACTGACGCTCTTCGGGCTTGCCTTTAACAGACTGAGAAGCCGCGACGATGGGCAGCCATTTCTGCACATACTGTTTGGCCGTGTCGCTCTTTTTGCAAAACAGGTTCAAATACTTTTCCGCCAGATTCAGTTCGCCTTTCAGATGGAACAGCAAATAGGTGCGCGCCGCATCAGCGGAAGCATTACCCTGCGTTGCATGGGACCAGTCAATGATATAGTACTTGCCCTCCGGGGTAACAATGATGTTGCCGGGGTTAAAATCACCGTGACAAACCTTGCTGTGGCGGGGCATGGCTTCCAGACGGGTATGAAGATCATACCGGGTGGTAGCATCCAGATCCGCTTCGCAGATTTTGCGGTTCATCTTATCTTTCAGTCGATTCAGCATCGGGCATTTCTGACTGAGCACTTCCAGCTGCAAATCGACAAACACATCCAGATACTCGTCGATCTTATCCGGATTTTCGTCCATCAGCTGCTGAAGCGTTTTGCCGGGAATGTAGTCGATCACAATTGCCCATTTGCCGTCGATTTTGGTCACTTCATGGATTTTGGGAATGTTCAGATCGGTCTGCTCGACCCGCGCCTGATTCAGCGCCTCGTTCAGAACATCCGCTTTGGAGTAATCCGCATTGAATACTTTGATTGCCTTGTCGCCGTCGCGGTACACGGTTTTGGTCGTCCGGACGGAAATTACTCTGTCGAGTTTCATCTTGATTCCTCCTGCTCTCTTGCTCTCTTACTTCCCGTAATACGCGTTCAGATACATCTGCTTGATCTCGCTCATCAGCGGATAACGGGGATTTGCGCCGGTGCACTGGTCGTCGAACGCCTGCTCGACCATTTCGTCCAAACGATCCAGGAAATCCTTCTCATCGACACCGTAATCTTTAATGGTCTTTTTGATGCCGATCTTTTCTTTCAGCTCATCGATGGCGGCAATCAGGTTATCGAGCTTTTCCTGATCGGTCTTGCCCTTCAGACCCAGTTCGGTCGCGACCTGAGCATAGCGCGCCAGCGTCTTGGGATGATCGTACTGCGGGAAGGTACCCATTTTCGGGGGAACTTCTTCCGCGTTGAAGCGAAGCACTTCATCGATCATCAGCGCATTGGCGATTCCGTGCGGCAGATGATGGAAGGCGCCCAGTTTGTGCGCCATGGAATGGCAGACACCCAAAAACGCGTTCGCAAAAGCCATACCTGCCATGGTTGCAGCATTGGCCATTTTCTCACGGGCAACCGGGTCATTGGGACCGTTATCATAAGCACGCGGCAGATACTCAAAGATCGTTTGCAGCGCACGAATTGCAAGTCCGTCGGTATAATCGGTCGCCATCATGGACGCATAGGCCTCCAGCGCATGGGTCACAGCGTCGATACCGGACGCGGAAGTCAGACCCTTCGGCGCATTCATCATCATATCCGCATCAACAATGGCCATTTTGGGCATCAATTCATAATCAGCAAGGGGATATTTGATTCCGCTGTCCTGATCGGTAATGACCGCGAAAGGCGTAACCTCGGAACCGGTACCGGCTGAAGTGGGCACAGCGATGAAATAGGCTTTATCCCCCATGTGCGGGAAAGTATACACTCTCTTGCGGATATCCATGAAACGCATGGCCATATCCATGAAATCTACTTCCGGATGTTCATACATAACCCACATGATCTTACCGGCGTCCATGGCGCTGCCGCCGCCCACGGCAATGATGCAGTCAGGCTTGAAGGCGGCCATCTGCGCGGCACCCTCTTTGGCGCAGGCAAGGCTGGGATCGGGCGCAACATGTGAAAATGTGGTATGAATGATACCAAGTTCATCCAGTTTATTGGTAATCGGCTTGGTGTAGCCGTTTTCAAACAGGAAAGTATCCGTAACGATGAACGCCTTTTTCTTGTTCATCACATATTTTAACTCTTCCAAAGCAACAGGCAGGCAGCCCTTTTTCAAATAGACCTTTTCGGGTGCGCGGAACCAGAGCATATTTTCTCTCCTCTCGGCAACGGTTTTAATGTTGATCAGGTGCTTGACACCGACATTTTCGGACACGGAGTTGCCGCCCCAGCTACCACAGCCGAGGGTCAGTGAGGGAGCGAGCTTGAAGTTATACAAATCGCCGATACCGCCCTGCGCAGAAGGCGTATTGATCAAAATACGGCAGGTTTTCATTGCTTCAGAGAACTGCGCGATTTTTTCTCTTTCCGTAACGGCATTCAGATACACCGAAGAGGTATGGCCGTAGCCGCCGTCCGCCACCAGCCGCTCTGCTTTGGCAATGGCTTCAGAGAAAGTCTCGGCATGATACATGGCAAGGACGGGGGAGAGTTTTTCATGGGCAAACTCTTCGGAAATATCCACGCTTTCCACTTCGCCGATCAGAATCTTTGTGCTTTCGGGAACGGTGACACCGGCAATCTGGGCAATCTTATAGGCGCTCTGTCCGACAATACGGGCATTGACAGAGCCGTTGATAATGATCGCTTTGCGAACTTTTTCGGTTTCTTCATCATTTAAGATATAGCAGCCTCTGTTCTGGAATTCCTTTTTGACCTGATCGTAGATGCTGTTCAATACGATTACGGACTGCTCGGACGCGCAAATCATACCGTTATCAAATGTTTTGGAATGGATAATGGAGCTGACCGCCAGAAGAATGTCGGCGGTGTCGTCAATAATGGCCGGGGTGTTGCCGGGGCCAACGCCCAGAGCCGGTTTGCCGCTGGAATAGGCGGAGCGAACCATGCCGGGGCCGCCAGTTGCGAGAATGATGTCGGCTTCCTTCATCAAAAGGTTGGTCATTTCCAGCGAGGGGATATCGATCCAGCCAATAATATCCTCCGGCGCGCCAGCTTTGACAGCGGCTTCCAGAACAACCTTTGCCGCCTCAATGGTGCATTTTTTCGCCCGGGGATGGGGGCTGATGATAATACCGTTTCTGGTTTTCAAAGAAATAAGCGTCTTAAAGATTGCGGTAGAAGTCGGGTTCGTGGTGGGAATAACGGCAGCCACAACGCCCAAAGGCTCGGCGATTTTCTGAATGCCGTATTCTTTATCCTCTTCGATTACACCGCAGGTTTTGGTGTTCTTATATTTATTATAGATATATTCAGCGGCATAATGGTTCTTAATGACCTTATCCTCCACTACGCCCATGCCGGTTTCCTCAACGGCGAGCTTTGCCAGCGGGATTCGCTGCTGGTTAGCCGCTACAGCGGCGGCAAAGAAGATCTTATCAACCTGCTCCTGGGTATAGGTCGCAAAAATACGCTGCGCTTCGCGCACCCGGGCAAGCATAGCTTCCAGCTTTTCAACGCTGTCTACGATGTCATACACTTTTTCTTTCATCACACAGTCTCCTTATTTTCAGCGGTTTTCAGCTTTTTCTTCAAATGACCGGAAAGCAGCGCCAGTGCTGTCGCCATATTTTCGTCCTGAATCAGGATCTCTTTCGGCGCCTCCAAATGGGCGGGCGCAAAATTCAAAATGGCGAGAATGCCGTTTGCGATCATACGGTCGCAAACCTGCTGAGCGGCAAAGGCGGGCACGGTAATGATCCCCATGCGGATGTTCAGTCTGCCGCACAGATCTTCAAAACGGGACATATGAAAGATCTGCTTGCCGTTTTCCGTTTCACCGACAACAGACGGATCTTCGTCGAAAGCGGCGACAATGTTCAGCCCGTAATTGTGAAAGCCCTCATAATCCAAAAGCGCTCTTCCCAATTTGCCGGCGCCGACAATCACAGCGTCATCCACATCGTTATAACCCAGAAAATCTTCCAGCTCCGCCATCAGGTCGCGCACCACATAACCTACTTTTGGTTTACCGGCGCCGCTGACGGACGCCAGATCCTTGCGCACCTGTACTTCTCCCATACCAAGCGCGGCTGCAATACCGGTCGCCGAAATATAAGGATTGCCGGTTTCGGGAAGACTTTTTAAATAGTTGAGATAGACGGGAAGCCGGGCAAAGGTGGCTTTGGAAATTTTCTGCGTCAACGGGGATCCTCCTTTCTCTTTGATGAAAAAACTTTCTGACCCTGACCCTATGATAACAAACAAAGTGAAAGATGTAAAATGCAAATCAGATATATCGATATATGATTATCGATATATCCCTATCGATTGCACGAAAAGCCTTGCAATTGCGCGATAATTTTATTCACATTATCCAAGAATGCCTGATCCAATTCGCTGAGGTGATACCCTTTTCGGGTGATAAGCACATCCCTATAAATTTTTTTGTTTTCGGGGCTCTGCCGCTCCACGATGCCATACAGGCGGCGAACCTCCTGAGGAACCGGAGAAACCCACATAAAAGTATTGGGCACATTGGACAAAAGATCCATCTGGCTGCCGCGCTCAAAGACATAAATTCGTTTGTTGACATGCTCGGAAAGTTCCGCCTTTTTTACATCCACCAGCGGTAAAGACGGAACATAGGGGTCGGCGTGCGCGATCTCAATATAGTCTGACAATTCAGACAGAGAAAAACTCTCTTTCTTTGCCAGCGGACTGTTTTCGGAGACCGCAGCAACATAGGAAAATTCCCAAATCAGGCGGCTGTCCAGTCCCTTATCGTGCAGCATGGCGTCAAAATACGGCTCAAAAACCTTTTGATAACGGATGATGCCCATCCGATAATCAGCATTCAAAACATTATTGATCGCACGGGAAGTATTGGTTTCTTTATAAAATATTTCCGCGGGGTGGGACATGTCAATGTGTTTGGCAAATTCGGCGAAAGCGCAGGAAATATACCCTGCGCGGGGCACGGAAACGGAAAAATGCTGCGTTTCGTTCTTGCCGCCTGCATATAGTTTTTCCACTTCATCGATCTGACGCAGAATTTTTTTTGCGTACTGTAAAAATTCTTCCCCTTCCGGCGTAACTTCAATCCCCTTGGGCGTGCGTTTAAAAATGGTAATCCCCAGAGATTCTTCCAGTTCCTTGATGGCACGGCTCAAATTCGGCTGCCCCATAAAAAGGTTGGCTGCGGCTTTGCTGATGGATCGGGTTTTTTCGACCTCTACCGCATATTTCAGATGCACGATATTCATTTTGTCCCCCCCCCTTGGTATGCTATTTTCAATATATCTATATCAAGTATAATACATAACCTTGTCAAACGCAACAAAAAAATAAAAAATCTGCGGGCTTCCCTTCGCAAACAAAAGGGAAGCCCGCGCAACAAAACCGCCGTAAAACGGATTCATCAGCCCTGGAAAGTATATTCCATCAAAACAGACTGATTGGTTGTCATGGTAATGGTAAAGGTTTCAACAAATCCGATTTTTCCAAAGGAAGCCGGCAGCACGATAGAAGAATGATAGGCATATCTTGCGCTGATCGGCTGACCGTTTACGGCATTGATCGTATATTCCAGATACGCGCCGGTTACGGTATCATGCACTTTCTGACCGTTTGCTTCCATGCTGATTTTGATATCCTCGGACAAGCCGGAAAGATCGGCAAATTTTTTGATTTGCTCAAGGGAGTTGACATCCGAAATTGCCTGACGGATCGGAGAATCCTGTGTATCGTCGATGTATGTCGTATCGTCCTTAAAGTTGATTCGCACGGTATAGGTATTGGCGTTGGCATCAAAAGAGAAAGCGGTACTTGCTACGGCGCTTTCGCTCACATTGCCGATCATATCGGTGGGATTGCCTTTCAGCTGCAAGTTGTTGATATAGCTGCTTAAGCCGGTGGTAATGGTTTGGGTACGGTCGATATTTTCCTGCGCGACATCCTGCTGCATTTCATTCAACAGGTCTTTCAGTTCATCGTCGCCCATTAAGCTGCCGATCGTACCGCCGGTTTTGATATCGGCGGTATATTCCTGCTTGATATGATATTGATACGGTTTGCGGTTTTCCGGGTTTGCCGGTTTCAGGATCGGGCTGAGCGCACGGATCATCGCAAGCGCTTCGGTTGTCGTCACAGAAGTTTTTCCGGCATAAGGATGCGGCGTCTGAGCAGGCGCAGGATCCAGAGCAAGAGCCCGGCGCAGTGCCAATCGGGCATCGCGGGTCGTCAGCACGCCGTCTCTGTCAAAATCCGCCGAGCCGAATTTTATAGAGTCGGCGGCAGGTTGAGCGTCAAGATAGGCTGCGGCACGAAGAATGGAACGCGCGTCAGAGGTATCGACTCTGCCGCTGCGGTCAAAATCACCGTACAAATACCACGCCGCCGGGTCGGTGGCGCTGGGTTGCGGATAAGCCGTATCGGCGGCGCCTGCCGACAGCGGCAGCGCGCAAAAAGCCAAAAGAAAAGCCAATACGCCGCAGAACCGTTTTTTATATGATTTCATTCGTTTTTCATCCTTCCTGAACGCAAAAATCACTAAATCCATGATACCATAAGACCGATATTTTGTAAACCTCTGAAATTATGGATTTGTGTAAAAATTCTGTTGCATTGGGACTGGCTTTTGATTATAATAGTAGCTGTCTATGGATAATCCGTCTATTTCTGAAAGGAGATATACAAACATGACGATTTCACATGAAGTAGAGACAATGTGCAAAGTCGCTAAAGGTCCTCATCACGGTCCGGCGCCCATCCCCGAAGAGGGCAAATGGGTCAAAGCCTATGAGATTAAGGACATTTCCGGTTTTACCCACGGTGTGGGCTGGTGCGCCCCGCAGCAGGGTGCCTGCAAACTGACGCTGAATGTCAAAGAAGGTGTGGTTCAGGAAGCGCTGGTTGAAACACTGGGCTGCTCCGGCATGACCCATTCCGCCGCTATGGCAGCCGAGATTCTGCCCGGCAAAACCATTCTTGAGGCGCTGAATACCGACCTGGTCTGCGACGCAATCAATGTTGCCATGCGCGAGCTGTTTTTGCAGATCGTTTACGGCAGAAGCCAGTCCGCTTTCTCTGAAGATGGACTTGCCATCGGCGCCGCGCTGGAAGACCTGGGCAAAGGTCTTCGTTCGCAGGTTGGCACCATGTTCAGCACCAAGGAAAAGGGCGTCCGCTATCTGGAAATGGCAGAAGGCTATGTCACAAAAATGGCGCTGGATGAAAACGATGAGGTTATCGGTTATCAGTTCATCAAGCTGGGCAAAATGCTTGAGGACATCCGTCACGGCGTTGCTCCCGAGGAAGCTCTGAAAAAGAACACCGGTACTTACGGTCGTTTCGACAACGCCGCTAAGTATATTGATCCGCGTGAGGAATAAAAGAAGGAGGACGGAAAAATGGCAAACGATATGATGTTTGAAGGCAAGGAAAGAAGAATTGCCGGTATCGAAAAATGCCTTGCCGAATACGGTTTGGCAAGCCTGGAGGAAGCCAGAGATCTCTGTCTTTCCAAGGGTATTGATGTTGAAAAGGAAGTCAAGAGCGTACAGCCCATCGCCTTTGATAACGCGGTTTGGGCATACACCCTGGGCGTTGCTGTCGCCATCAAGAGCGGCTGCACCAAAGCTGCTGACGCAGCTGCTAAAATCGGCGTAGGCTTGCAGGCATTCTGCATTCCCGGTTCTGTCGCCGATCAGAGAAAAGTCGGTTTGGGTCACGGCAATCTGGGCGCCATGCTGCTGGATGACAAAACCAAATGTTTTGCCTTCCTTGCCGGTCATGAGTCCTTCGCCGCCGCAGAAGGCGCTATCGGCATTGCCCGTTCTGCCAACAAGGTTCGTAAAGAGCCGCTGCATGTTATCCTGAACGGTTTGGGCAAAGATGCCGCTATGATCATTTCCCGCATCAATGGCTTCACTTATGTTAAAACCAGCTACAATTATTATACCGGCGAATTGACGATCGTTTCCGAAACAAAATATTCGGACGGCGAGAGAAGCGAAGTTCGCTGCTATGGCGCGGACGATGTCAATGAAGGCGTCGCCATCATGCGTCATGAATCCGTGGATGTTTCCATTACCGGCAACTCCACTAACCCCACCCGCTTCCAGCATCCCGTTGCCGGCACCTACAAAAAGTGGGCCATTGAAAACGGAAAGAAATATTTCTCCGTTGCATCCGGCGGCGGCACCGGCAGAACCCTTCATCCCGATAATATGGCTGCCGGCCCCGCTTCTTACGGCATGACCGACACCATGGGAAGAATGCACTCTGACGCACAGTTTGCCGGTTCTTCTTCCGTTCCCGCGCATGTGGAAATGATGGGTCTGATCGGTATGGGTAATAACCCGATGGTCGGCGCTACCGTTGCCTGCGCTGTCGCTGTGGAAGAGTCCTGCAAATAATTAAATAATTCACACGATTTAAAAACCGCCAAAGGGAATCGCCCCTTCGGCGGTTTTTTCTTTATGCTGTCGGCAAATCGGTCAATGAATAAAATTCATATCCCTGCGCGCGTGCGCCGTCTATGATCCGCGCCATGGCAGCCGCGTTATCCGAGGACACGGAATGCAGCAAAATCACCGCGCCGGGATGCAGGCGGGACATCACGGTATCATACGCATAATCTGCGCCTTTCTGGTTGTTTTCGTCCCAGTCAGCGTAGGCAAGCGACCAAAATGCAACTGTAAATCCATGAGAATTGACTTCAGCAAGAGCATATTCGCTGTACGCTCCCTCCGGGAATCGGAAATAAGGAGCACAATAGCCGAATTTCTGACGCATATGATTATCAAAATTCTCCAGCTGCTCGGCAATCTCTTCGCCGGTCAATGTCGAAAAGTCCGGATGCGTATCCGAGTGGTTGCCAACAATGTGCCCATCCCGAATCATCCTTGCCGTCAGTTCCGGCTGCGACTGGACCTGATAAAGCGTACAGAAAAAGGCTGCCGGTACCTTTTTTTCTTGCAGCACATCCAAAATCTTTTCTGTATTGCCGTTTTCATATCCGCAGTCAAAGGTCAGATATAACCGCTTACCCTCAGATTTGTCATCATAAGTCACCGCACGGCAGCCATGTTCGTTAAAATACCGTTGGCTTTCTACGGAAATGGAATGCGGCTTTCCGTCCCTGGCAACGCCATAACTATGCTCGATTTTTTCCATAGAACGACCGGCGGTATTTTCAGGATCCGACGCCGTATAATCCACTGTCGGAAGCGGTGAATATCCGGTGAAGGTATCCGGATCCGCTACATCTTCGCCGGTTAAAATACCGTTCTGGTTTATGGGAGCGGCAGTCGCTTCGGCAAAGCGGGAAAGAATCTGCGCCGTCTCATCGGCGTTCAGCTGCCGGGCATTTGCCCCCAGCGGAAAAGACAGAGAAAAAAGAAGAGCAGCAACAACGATGGATATTCTCTTTTGCATATAATTTTCCCCCTATTTATCAATCCATCATTATTATTTCAACATCAAAAAAAATTATGCAAAACAGCACCGGCTGAAAAAACTTTCCCGCCGGTGCTGTTTTTGCAATAACCTATTGCTTGGATCTTCTGGTTTATTTGTCAGATTCCAGAATCTGCGCGTGCTCTAACGCCCAATCCAAAAGCATGTTAATCAATTCATTTCTGGAACGGTTGGTTTTGTCGCTCAAGCGGTCTAACCGATTAGCGGTTGCGTCTTTCACGCGAATAGAAAAGGTTTTGTAACCATCCTCACCCTTGATGGATGATTTTTTTGTGATGATCAATTTTTCATTCATATAAAACACCTCAATTTTATCATACGGCTTATTTTTCAAAAGTAAATGTTATTGTTTTAAATGCGCTTTTTAACAAGCTATGGTTTTTTGATAAAGACGACAATAACCATAAAATAGTTTGTTATTTCTTGTTACAATTAAGAACCATATAAAAACCGAAAACATACCTGTTCCTATTTGCTCGCGCATATTCACATGGGTTCTGTACAGTTTATCCGTTTTGTATATCAAATATGTGAATAAAAAACAAAATCATTTATAATTTCAAACAACAGTCCATTATGTGTTTGTTTTTCAACAAAACAAATCAAGATGTTCTATTTAAATCAGGCCAACAGCACATCAATGACCGGCGTAATTACCCGGGGTTTTACCACCGGAAGCCGAAAGACGACTTCACCGGTTTCTTTCTTTTCGTCATACAAAATTTCACTGTGATCGTGAAGGAATCGGGTATAAGTGAGCTTGCCAGACAGACCAGACACGGTCAAATGCGCAAAGGGATACACCTGAAGGTGGATATACAAATGCGTTCCGTCCTCTTTTTGTGTCAGCCGCGTGCCCGGCGGCGCCTGAAAACAAGGTTCCGCCATGGTACATCCATATATAGACGCTGCATGATATTTCATCCACTCGCCGTAAACAGCCAGCGCCGATTCAGCGCGGTCATCAAAATTTCCTCTGCCGGTCGGGCCGACATTCATCAGAAGATTTCCGCCGAGCGACACCGTATTTATCAGCATATTGATCAGCATTTCCGGAGATTTCCAGGACATTTCATCCCGGTAATAGCCCCACGATCCGGAAAAAGTTTGACAGGCTTCCCATGTGACCAGTTCGCCGGTTTTTTCATGCGTGATCCAACTGGTTGGCTGCACTTGCTCCGGCGTCCAAAGATCCTGTTCCAGATCAGCGCGGTTATCAATGATAATCCCCGGCTGAAGCGAACGGGCAAGAGCGATCAGCTTTTCGGATTCCCATTGCTCTTTCCCTTTGCCGCCGCCGAACTGCATCCATTTCGGCGCATCTGATTTTTCAGGGTCGGCAGGATAGGAAAAATCAAACCAGAGAATATCGATCTTCCCGTATCCGGTCAGCAGCTCGCGAACCTGATCGCGCATATACGCAGCGTATTTTGTCATATCCCGTCCCTGATCCTGAAGTTCAGCGTCCGGATCGCGGCGGCGGGGATGCAAAACATCAATGGGGAAATCAGGATGATGCCAATCGATCAGCGAATAGTAAAAACCAATTTTCAGTCCCTCGGCGCGGAAAGCGTCTACATACTCGCGCACGATATCCCGTCCAAAGGGGGTATTCGTGACTTTATAATCTGTATACGCCGTGTCAAATAAACAAAAGCCCTCATGATGCTTCGTTGTCAGAACGGCATACTTCATGCCGGCTGCCTTCGCCTGTTTGGCCCACTCCCGCGCATCCAACAAATCGGGCTCAAAATGCGCGAAATACCGTTGATACTTTTCTTCCGGCGTACACTCTATATTTTTGATCCACTCATGACGGGCGGGCAGAGCATATAAGCCAAAATGAATAAACATTCCGAAACGGTCATGACGAAACCATTCCGTATCTCCGGGGGTTTTTCGGATCACATAGCTTGACATAAAAAACTCCTTTTCTGCTGGTCAGTCCTGTTTTTGGTTTCTGGGAAAGACCGCATGATGATTATTAAAAGCAGGATTCACCAGCTCTATGATTGTCCGTTCAATATCGTTGAGCGTTCGCTGCACCTTCTCCTTTTTGAGAGCCTTGACCGGTAAAACAGCGCAGACACGGCGGGGCAGAGATGCCACATCCGCCATCACTCGATAAATCGGAGTGGACGGCGCATGGGGATACATCGTGCCGTCAAAAACCGAAAGAAAAAGTTCATAAACCAATGTAATCAGTTTTTCATCTTTGCAATCAGCGGCGGCCTTTTTATCAATACCTTTTCCGAAAGTAAAGAAGTTGATCATTCCGGCAGCTTTTTTGACCGAATCGTTTTTCAAATGTCTGACCGCCGTACGGATCAGTCCATAAGGAACTTTAACAGCGGAAAAATCCAGACCATAGCCGAGAAGCTGCTTTGTTAACGCCTCTTTTCCCTTATCGGCGTTATCTACCAGGTTTTTGACCACACCTAAGGTATGATCCCGGATAAAATCCGCACCCAGCATTTTTCCGTTATAAGTGAAGCTTTTCAGCGTCATCACATCCAGCTGCGCGCGTTCCCCATCCAGCGTAAAATAGGTATAGGGAGCAGGATACCCGCAAATCGAACCCAGATTGATCTGATAAAGCGTATTACCCTTTTTCGTGGTGATTTTTGCCGTACGCTGCATATGAGAATGACCGACAAAAATATACTCCAACCCGGCATCCGCCAGTGTTTCCGCCATTTCCTGCCAGTCGCCGATCAGCATTCCGCCGTTGACCAGTTCGGAAATGCAGGGCATAATCAGATGATGCTGCATGGCGACGATCTCGTCGCCCGCTTCTTTGGCATCGTGGATCTGCTGAAGGATCCATTCCAGATGCTCCGGACTGTAACCCGCCTTGCCCTTTCCGTTTTTGTCATCGTTTATTCCCAAAAGACGGAATCCGTCTTTGATCTTTGCGCAGTAGGAAGACGATCCGTTCGGATGAACAAATTCCGAAAGACAGTCTTTCACGCCATACTCATAATAAAAGTCACGCAGTTCCGCAGGGGTCATCGTTTCTACACCATCGGTAATCACCTGATCGCCTTCGTAGCGCGCTGCGTCTTCGGAACAGCACCAATCGTGGGTCGCATAAACCACAAAAACCGGTTTTTTCTCTGCGAGAGCGTCGATTTTCTTTTTCATTTCCCAATGACTGACTTTTTCGCCGTCATTTGACAAGTCGCCGGCGAGCAAAACGGCATCGCAATCACCCGAACCGATCAGATGGAACGCCGCGTCTACGATGGCGCCGCTTTCTGCCAAACATTTCTGATCGGTCGCGCTGCGCACTTCATAAGCCGAACCGGTGATACCCAGCGAGGGGGAATAATAGTGCATATCCGCCAGCAAAGCCAGCTTGCAACGATTCATGATAGAAAACCTCACATTCTTACTTTATGCTTTCTCTTTTTCTTCCCTTGTAACACGAGATCCGGCTTACGAAAAAACCGCACCACAAGGGTTAGTTTATCATATCTTTCCATCGCTTACAATGGCAGATCACTACCAAAAATCAATTGATATTTCTGTCAAAAAAGACGAAAAACCCGGAAGGATCTCTCTCTTCCGGGTCTGCTTTTTTACGCAAAGGTATCCAGTTTCACCGCAACGCGCAAGATCTTTCGCGCATCAGAGGACTGGATTTTTCCGTTTTTATCTGCGTCTGCCGCCAAACGCTGCGTTTCACTCAGCGTTTCCAGACGAACCGCCGCGCGCAAAGCCAAACGGGCATCGGCGCTGTTGACTTTACCGTCGCCGGTAACATCACCAAGAAGATATTCCGGTTCATCCGGCTCGGTCGGTGAAGTAGGCGGTACGGGCACAGTCGGCGCCTGGGTGGTCGTGACCACCGGATCGGTGGGAAGGGTCGGCAAAGTCGGACGGGTCGTATCGTCCGCTGTTGTCTGCGGGGCTGTTGTCTGCGGGGCTGTTGTATCCGGGGAAGCCGTCGGTTCGGCCGGCGCTGTAGTAGGCTGGGTTGTTTCCGATGAAGCGGGCGGCTCGGTTACAGGCTGCGTTGTTTCAGGGGGAAGGGTCGCAGGCGGTTCTGTTCCGGGAATATTCTCAACATAACTGGAAGACGGTTTGTTCCATACCACACGGTAATCCCCGCAGACACTGCACCGCCAGGCAAGGGGGGAACCTGTCCAGATATGGGCGTTGCTGTCGGTATATTCAGCTTCATATTTTTCCCCACAGACCGTACAGGTATAAAGCTTTTGTCCGGCGCTGCGGCAAGTCGCCGAACGCAGTACCGTACCTTCATTGGGCGTATGCCCCGTTGCGGGAACTTCCTCGGTGCGCAAAACCGCATGACAGCGCGTGCAGGTATAGGTGCGAACGCCGGTTCCGGTGCAGGTTGGCGCTTTGGTTACCACGCCTTTGTCACTGCTATGTCCCAAAGCGGAAACCGCCTCGGTATAGCTTTCGCCGCAGATTGTGCAGGTAAAAGTCTTGACACCCGCGTCCACACAGGTCGGTTCGGTGGTGATTTTACCGGCATCATAAACATGATCGTGCGTCAGATGAACGGTAATTTCATACTTCTGGCCATCAGATACGGCGATGGTGTACGAAAGGCTTGTTTGTCCATTTTTCAGCGCTTGAACAGCAGCCGACTGTAGATTGCTTTCGGCAAGAACCACACTGTCACCCTTTTGCGTCAGACCGGCGCTGCTGCCGGCGGCAAGCGTATGGGTATTGAAATCCAGCGGAATTACCAGATCGCCGCCATTGTTATAATGATAGGAGAGCTCCGAGACAACAGAAGCGGAAGTATATACTTTACAATGAAGCTGTGCGCTAACATTCATTCCATTTTCGTTTATATAATTCACCTGCTGGCTGAAAATGCCTGCCTGATCAAAAGAAGTATTCTGAAAAACATGAAAAACCAGAGAATCTACCTGTTCTTTTGACAATGACTTCAAAGCGTAATTATATATACCGCCGAAAAGACCGGTTACTTTTTCCGAAAGGTAGATATCCCGGGATGCTCTGGCAGGGGGAATGTAATAAATTTTGCAGGTATCCAATCGGTTTCCGTTGCTATCCTCGTCCCATTGATACAGGATGCCGTCATCGGTAAAATATTGGGAATAATCGGCAAAATCTGCCTCCGTAAATTCCATGACAATGTTTTCCAGCTGCGGCAGACCGCTGAAAGCTGCAAGTGGATATTCCGCTTTTGAGTTTTTCGGATCATTGTTGCGCATGGGAACGCTGAACACAATATTCTTTAAAAAGTCCATTTTGGTTCCGGCGCTGGCGCTGCCGAACGCATTATCGCTAATCGCGGCGGGTCTTGCTTCCGGCACGGCAAAATTCACCGTATCCACAACTTTCGGCGCTGTGATGGTATTCAGCTGGAAACGCCAGTCGGTATACTGACGGGGATCGGCGTTATTCTGTACACCCTTAAGAAATGCGCCGCCGGACAGGTTGGAACTGACCGACTCAGGCGATACGCGCACCGTCACACTGCCGCCGGCAGGTTCGCGAAGCTGCTCGTTTACCTCGACGCGCGTCTGAACCATCCGGAAAGTGTAATCGCCCGGCTCGGTTCCGTCGTTGACATGGAAAGAAAATTTATACAGCGGAACAACGCCCTTTTCCGGGATGGAAACATCTGTCGCGCTCATGGCGCCGTTATTCATAAAGAAGGAGAAGGAAACATACCCCATGCCGGCCTTTTTATCCGGATATCCGGCGGCAAGACCGGCGGCAATCTCCATTTGATCTGCATAAGGGTTCTCGCGAAGGCCGGCGGCTTTTGCCGGCTCGCTTTTTGAGGTATAAAATCCGAATTGATTCTGATCATATTCCAAAATCAGGGACCCACTCTGCAAGCCCTGAACCTGATCTGCATAAACATATACATAGAAATACTGCCCTTCGACCGCTTCAACCACGCCGTTGGCGCCGTTGACATCGCCCAGAAGAAATTTCGCTCCTTCGGTATCTGCTGCAACAGCCATGGGCAAACTGACAAGCATCAATACTGCAACCATAAACAAAGCCAGAGGCTTTTTCCACAAGCGTTTCATATCGTACCTCCACTTTCTTTTCTACTTATAAGCATACTATATTTTAGATGGTAATACAAGAGAAATTTTTTGCTTTTCCGTCAGCCTGCACAAACCCCGCTTGCAAACTGCAACGGCGAGTGTTAAACATTTTCATAAATTCTATCGGATTTTTTACAGAATTTCTGTAGATTTTTTTTGTCTGATGTGATAGAATAAGCGCGGTTTACCGGCACTGACGCCGGGAACGCAATCAAATTGTGATCTACGAGGTGTCACGCAATGAAAATTCGCGAAATCGTCGATATTCTGGAAGCCGACATCATTACCGGCGCGGACGATCTGGACCGCGAAGTCTTTACGGTTTGCGGCAGCGACCTGATGAGTGATGTTCTGGCATTTGTAAAAGAACAGGCCGTGCTTTTGACCGGCCTTGTCAATCCGCAGGTAATCCGCACGGCAGAAATGATGGATATGACTTGCGTTGTCTTTGTCAGAGGGAAAAAACCCGATCTGAATATGATCGATCTTGCCAACGAAATGGAGATCGTGCTTTTAGGAACGGATTATGAGATGTTCACCGCCTGCGGACGTCTTTATACCAATGGATTACGCGGGAGAAGCGGAAAATAATGGAACCGCTCCACCTGCACTATGATGTCAACGGCAATGATTTTACCTGCGCAGGCGAGGCATCCGGTAAAATCAAACGCACATTGAAATCTCTCGGGTTTTCCCCCGCCATCATCCGTAATGTCGCGATTGCCGTTTATGAAGCGGAAATCAACATGGTCATTCATGCGGGCGGCGGTGTGATCGACTGCACCATACAGCCGGATCAGATCCTTGTGGTTCTGAAAGACACCGGACCCGGCATCCCCGATATTGAACAGGCGATGCAGGAAGGCTGGTCCACCGCGCCGGAAAACATCCGGCAGCTGGGGTTCGGCGCCGGCATGGGTCTGCCAAACATAAAAAAGTATTCCGACGACCTGAAAATTGACAGCACGGTCGGTGTCGGAACAACCATTACCATTACGGTGCGCAACCACCCGTAAGAAGATTGGAGGCGCGCGTTACGGAACAGTATTACCATTCGGTTCGGCTGGACAAGAAAAAATGCGAAGGCTGCATACACTGCATCCAGCGCTGTCCGACCCAGGCGATCCGCGTCAGAAACGGCAAAGCCATTATCGTTGCCGAACGCTGCATTGACTGCGGCGAGTGCATTCGCGTCTGCCCCCACAAGGCAAAATATGCCGAAAGGGACGGAATGGAAGAGCTTTCGCGTTTTTCTTATACAGTGGCGCTGCCCGCTCCCTCCTTATACGGACAGATCGCCAATGTCAAAGACATCAATTCCCTGCTTTGCGCTCTGCGGGATATCGGCTTTGACGATGTGTTTGAAGTGTCGGCAGCGGCGGAACGAATCTCCTCCGGAACCAAAAAATTTCTGAAAGAAAATACAAACTTTCCACGGCCTGTCATATCCTCTGCCTGTCCGGTGATTTGCCGGCTGATCAGCGTTTGTTTTCCGAATCTGATCGAACATATCCTGCCCCTGCATTCCCCCATGGAGGAAGCCGGCAGGCTGGCACGAGAAGCAGCCATGAAAAAAACCGGTCTTCCACCGGAAAAAATCGGCGTCTTTTTCATCACACCCTGTCCGGCAAAGGTAACCGCCATCCGTCACCCGATGGAATGCGAAACATCCAATCTGGACGGAGCGCTGGCAATGAACGATATTTATCCTGCGCTGGTAAGTGCGCTTAAGCATGAGGAAGCAGAAGAGGATTTGCAAAACTCCGGGCTGATCGGCGTATCCTGGGGGATGACCGGCGGCGAAGCATCCGGTATTTTATCAGAAGACGCCCTGGCGGTAGACGGCATCGAAAACTGTATGAAACTGCTGGAAGAAATCGAAGATGAAAAGCTTCATGATATTTCCTTTATTGAACTGAACGCCTGCTCCGGCGGCTGTGTCGGCGGCGTTTTAACGGCGGAAAATCCCTTTATCGCCAAAGCCCGGCTGCAACACCTGCGAAAATACCTGCCGGTAGCGATGAACCGTGCTTCAGCGGAAGAAACCCGCACCGTTCTGACAGCAGAAAAATTACCGGAACCGGTACCGGCGCTGCGGCTGGCGGATAATCTGGAAGACGCCATGAAAAAAATGAACCGGCTGAATGCCCTGCTGGAAACATTCCCCAGACTGGACTGCGGCACCTGCGGGGCGCCGACCTGCCGGGCGCTGGCGGAAGACATTGTGCGCGGTTATACCACAGAACAGGACTGTATTTTCCGGATCAAAGAAGAGCTGGAAGGCGCAGGCCTGGGAAAAGCTGCGGAAGATCTGATTCCACCGCCTTTCCGGAAAAAGAAAGAATAATCCGCTGACACCAGCAAATAAAAGCAAATGAAAACGATATCCTGCCGAAAACAGGGTATCGTTTTTTCCCGTTTATGAAACAAGCGGCTTCTGCCCGGTTTTGTTGACTTTTTCTGTAAAATGGGGTATAATACTAAGAAGTTTTTTACGCGGCAAAAGGCCGCGTCGCTTCTGCCAATGAAGAAAAGGATCAACGAGAACGGAGCGTTTGACCGATGAAATTCAACGAATTGGAATTTATGCCCGTTATTTTGGGCGCGGATATTACCGCATATAGTCTGGTGCGCAGCTTTCACGAACAGTACGGCATTAAATCGCTGGTGCTCAGCCGCTCGCAGGCCAAAATCATTTCCGAAAGCAAACTGGTGGAAAACCGCGTTTTTCCTGATTTGGAGAAAAAAGAAGTTCTGCTGGACACGCTTCTGAAAATCGGCAAAGAGTTTGAAGGCAAAAAAAAGCTCCTGATACTCGGCTGCGGCGACTGGTATGTGCGTATTTTAATTGAAAATAAAAAGGTTCTTTCGCCTTATTATATTATTCCTTATATTGACGAAGATCTGCTGAACCGCATTGTGTTGAAGGACAAGTTCTATGCCATCTGTGAAGAATTGGGCATCGATCACCCGAAAACCTATGTTTACAACTGTGGAAAGGAAAACGATTTGAAGTTTGATTTTTCCTATCCGGTAATCGCAAAGCCCGCCAATTCTGCGCTGTATCATTACGCAAAATTCCCTTCCAAGAAAAAGGTCTTTCGGTTCCAGAATGAAAAAGACCTGCGCGCCATGCTGACGGAACTGGAAGGCTCGTCCTATAATTATAAATTCCTGATTCAGGACTGTATTCCCGGTGACGACACCTATATGCATGTTCTGACCTGCTACAGCGACCGCAACGCCAAAGTCAAATTTGCCGCGTTGGGGCATTCGCTGCTGGAAGATCACACCCCCACCGCCATCGGAAATCCCGTTGCCATCATCAATGAGGTCATTCCCGAGGTCATAGCAGCGGCAACCAAATTTTTGGAATCTGTCGGGTATACCGGCTTTTCCAATTTTGATATCAAGTACGATACAAGAAACGGAACCTACAATTTCTTTGAAATCAATGTCCGTTTGGGCAGAAGCAATTTCTATGTAACCGGCAGCGGCTTCAATACGGTGAAATGGATCGTAGACGATCTGATTTATCATAAAGAGCTGGATTACACCATTGCCGATCGGGAAAACCTGTTCACCGTGGTGCCAAAAGGAATCATCCTGCGTTATGTTCATCAGCCAGAGCTGCAACAGCAGGTTAAACGCCTGTACCGGGAAAAGAAGGTCAGCTACCCGCTGTGGTATCCTTGCGACCTGTCGCCAAAAAGACGGTTTTATGTTATGGCGGCGCTTTTGAACCAGTACCGTAAATATCACAGGGTAGAGCAGGCGGAAAAGAAAAAGGCACGCCAATGATATAAGAAAAAGAGGCAGTCAAAATGAAAGAGAAAATTCTCGGCGTTTTGGGCGGAGTCGGGCCGCTGGCAACGGTTTATTTTATGGATATGCTGGTCAAGATGACCGATGCGCAAAGCGATCAGGGACATATTCCGGTGCTTTGCTTTAACCATTCTACCATCCCCGACCGCACGGCGTATATTTTGGATCATCGCTGCCCCAATCCACTTCCGGTAATGGAAGCTGATGCCAAACTGCTGGAACAGGCAGGCGCATCTTATATTGTCATTCCCTGCAACACCGCCCATTATTTTTATGAACAGCTTCAAAAAGCCGTCCGCATTCCGATCATCAATATTATCACGGAAACGGTTTCCTATATCACCGATCATTTACAGAATGTAAAAAAAATCGGTATTCTTGCCACGGAAGGCACCATTGCCGCCGGTTCTTATCAAAAGGCGTGCGCCGACCGGGGGTTGGATTTTGCCATTCCCAACAAATCGGATTTGCAGTCGCTGATGAATATTATCTATCGTCAAGTCAAGGCGGGAAAAGAAGCGGATTTTGAAGAATTCATGCGTATCATTGGCGTCATGAAACATGACGGCTGCGATGCCGTCATTTTGGGCTGCACGGAATTGTCGATCATTCACCGCGATTTTCACATGAAACGGATGGATGTTGTAGACTCTCTGGAAGTTTTAGCAAAAAAAAGCATCGCCCTCTGCGGGAAAAAAGCCGTTGAGGGATAAGGAAGGATACGCCTATGTGTGGTTTTGTTGGATTTTTGAACGAGGAAGCAAATAACGACCAAAATGCCGCCGTTATTCGCGAAATGGCAGACCAAATCCGCCACCGTGGTCCCGATCAGGACGATTACTTTGTTGATGAAGATATTTCACTGGGATTCCGCCGGTTAAGCATCATCGACCTTGCCGGCGGCAGTCAGCCGATTTTAAATGAAGACGGAAGCATGGTGCTGGTTTTCAACGGTGAAATCTATAATTTCAAGACGCTTCGGGAAGATCTGATCGAAAAGGGGCACCTGTTCAAAACCCAGACCGACTCCGAAGTTCTGCTGCACGGCTATGAGGAATACGGACCGGATTTTACCAAGCGCCTGCGGGGAATGTTTGCCTATCTGATTTGGGATAAAAACAAAAAAACGCTTTTTGGTGCACGGGATATTTTCGGCATTAAGCCTTTTTTCTACTACGACGATGGAAAGACCCTGCTTTTTGCTTCCGAAATCAAAGCCTTTTGCGCCAATCCCCGGTTTAAAAAAGAGCTGAACCGCGAACGGATTCCCGAATATCTCTGTTTTGAGTATATTCCCTCCAACGAAACGCTGTTTAAACATGTCTATAAAATGCCGCCTGCCTCCTATTTTATCTGCAAAGACGGAAAAATGGAGATCACAGAATATTACCATCTGCAATATCACATCGATGATAAAAAAAGTCTTGCCGAATGGGAAGACATAATTGCCGAAACTTTCCGTGATTCGACGGAAGTACACGGGATCGCCGATGTAGAAGTGGGCTGTTTTTTGTCCAGCGGCATGGACTCCAGCTATGCCGTTAAGGAAATGGCAAAGGGAAACCGGGTCAAAACCTTTTCGGTCGGCTTTGCCGAAGAAAAATACAGCGAACTGAAATACGCCGAAGAATATGCAAAAACCATCGGCGTGGATATTTTTACCAAAAAAATTACGGCTGACGAGTATTTTGATGCTGTGCCCACCGTCCAGTATTATATGGACGAGCCGCTTCCGAATCCTTCCGCCATCGCTCTTTACTTTTTAACCAAAAAAGCTGCCGAGCAGGTCAAAGTGGTGCTGAGCGGCGAGGGCGCCGACGAACTTTTTGGCGGGTACTATTATTATCAGGATCCGCTGGCGCTTCAAAAATATCAGAAATTACCGAAATCTTTGCGGAAAGGCATTGCCAAAATCGCCGAAAAACTGCCGGAGGGCACGCATGGCAAGCGTTTTCTGGTGCGCGGCGCGCAAACCATCGACGAATATTACATCCGCAACAACTATAACTTCAATTGGCGGGAACGCTCGAAATATTTGAATCCCGACATTCCGGCGCCGGATCCCGCCGTGTTCACAAAGCCCTTTTTTGACGACTGCAAAGGCGAAGACGACATCACCCGGATGCAGTATGTGGACATGAAAACCTGGCTTGTACAGGACATTCTGGTCAAAGCCGACCGCATGAGCATGGCAAATTCGCTGGAACTGCGCGTGCCGTTTTTAGACAAAAAAATGCTGGAGGTCGCCCTTTCCATTCCCTCGCGTTACCGGGTATCGAAAGATCTGACCAAAATTGCGCTGCGCGGCGCAGCAGCCAAGCAGCTGCCGGAAAAGAACGCCAAAATGAAAAAGATGGGCTTTCCCGTCCCCCTGAACGACTGGCTCAAACAGGATAAATACTACGCCATGGTCGAAAAAACCTTTCAGAGCGACACCGCTGCCCAGTTTTTCAACCGGGATGCGATTTTAAGCCTTCTGCGCGAGCACCGCGAAGGCAAACACAACATGAAGCGCATCTGGACGATCTATTGTTTCCTTCTCTGGTACCAGGCGTATTTCTGCTGATTTTTTCCGTTACCAATATCTCTTCTATGCACCCGGAGCGTTCGCGTTTTGCGGTGCATTTTTATAACAAGCAAAAAACGATATATCACAAACTAAAATTTGCATTCTAACAGATTGATGAAAACCGGCTGAAACAGATAAAATGAAAAAATTTACGCGTGCGAATTAAAAAGTAAATTGTTCGGATTTGTTTTCAGAAAATCATGGAGGGGTTATCATGAAAATTTTTGCCAACCATGCGCACATCATTCCGGAGGAATTCCGTCTGAACTGCGGTTTGGAGGGACTGCGGCAGGTGATGGAAGATTGCGGAATAGAAAAAGCCGTCTGTTTTGCGCCTCTTCCGTACCAAATGGAAAAATGCAAGGACAAAAACGCCTGCCGTTATTTATATGAACGGCTGGAAGGCGACAAAAACCTGGTCGGCTTTGGGACGGTCGATTTTGAAAGGGATGATTTGGAAGCGCAGGTGGAACAGATTGCTGCTTACGGATTTAAGGGAATCAAAATCCATCCGGCGGCACAGGAAGTAGCGGTGTTCAGCGACGAAGCACAGCGCGTTTACCAGACCGCGCAGGATCTCGGGCTGTTTCTGTCCTTCCACACCGGCATCCACTGGCACCGTATTGCCGATTATCATCCGCTGCTCTTCGATCAGGTTGCCTGTGCCTTTCCGAAGCTGAAATTCAGCATGGAACATATCGGAGGGTACCACTTTTTCAAAGATGCGCTGGCGGTATTGTGCAACCAGTCCCGCAATGAAGAAGGCGGCGCCGTTTATGCCGGCTGGACCAGTATTCATATGCCTGCGGACGGCATTGCCGACGAATGGTCTCTGTCGGATCTGCAATTAAAAACACTTTTACATCAAACCGATGACGATCACAGCATTTTCGGGCTGGATTATCCCTACCGCCGGAGCGAAACAACCAAATCGGACATCGACCGTATTCTGCATCTGGATATTCCGCAAGAAAGCAAGGAAAAAATTCTGGGCAAAAACCTTGCGGATGCACTGAAATTGGACTGGTAAAAGAAAAAACCGTTTTTTCTATTGCACAATCGACCCATTTTGTCTATACTGTTCTATAAAGTCCGAAAAACGGATCTTTTTGAAACGGTATTTTTTGGTGAGGCGAAAAAGATGATATATAATACAATTCTGGATGCAATCGGACATACGCCGATGATCCGGCTGCAGCGAATGGGCGACCCGGACGGCGCGCAGATTTTAGTGAAATACGAAGGCTTGAATGTCGGCGGCTCCATCAAAACACGCACGGCTTATAACATGATCGTCGAAGCGGAAAAGCAGGGGAAGATCCATAAAAACACCGTGATTGTTGAACCGACAAGCGGCAATCAGGGGATCGGTCTGGCGCTGGTCGGAGCCGTCAGAGGGTATAAAACCATCATTATCATGCCCGATTCGGTCAGCAGAGAGCGTAAACTTTTGGTGGAGCACTACGGGGCAAAAGTTATTTTGATCCATGACGCAGGAAACATCGGAGACTGTATCGCCGAATGTGTAAAAACCGCGCAGAAAATGGCAGAAGAAGATGAAAATGTTTTCATTCCCCAGCAATTTGAAAACGAAGCGAACCCCAAAGCGCACCGCCATCACACCGCTATGGAAATCATGGAGCAGGTGGCCGGCCCGATCGACGGCTTTTGTTCAGGAATCGGGACCGGAGGTACCATTACCGGCATCGGCGAGGTGCTGAAAGCACAGAATCCGTCTATTGTCATATGGGCTGTTGAACCGGAAAACGCTGCCATTTTAGCAGGCGGCACCGTCGGCACACATTTACAGATGGGGATCGGTGACGGTTTGATTCCTAAAATTTTAAACAAAAACATCTATGAAGACATTTGCGTTATTTCCGATGAAGAAGCCATTCAGACAGCCAAAGACCTGGCACGGCTGGAAGGTCTGATGTGCGGTATTTCCAGCGGTACCAATGTTGCGGCTGCCATTCGTCTGGCAAAAAAACTCGGCAAGGGCAAGACGGTCGTTACGGTTTTGCCGGATACTGCCGAACGGTATTTTACAACCCCCTTATTTGAAGAATCCAAATCTTAAAAAAAGGAAGTTTCCGTATGAAATCTTTCGCACCCTTTCCCCTTTGGGGTCCTTACGGTAAAAAATATATGGGTCTGTCGCGTATTGTCGATCACAAAATCTGCGACGGCGTACGATTTGATTTTTGTACTGTCCCTGCCATTTTTGGCGGGGACATCCGCGTTCCGAACTGTACGCTGCCTTCCGGCTGTCACCCATGGCACTGCAATTCCGATTATTCGCTGATTACTTACCGGCATGATCTGGAATGGAAAGACCGGGTCTATGCTGAGGTTTCTTATGTCAAACTGACCGAGGAAAGTTTTTTGATTCGCACCGAGCTGGTCAATCATTCGGAACTGATCCAGAATATGCTGATCAATTATTTTGAATCACTGGAATTTCCTCACCCGACTTACTGCAAGGTTTCTCTGCCAAAGAAGCATGACCTGTTGTCTGCTGTTTCATATGATGTTTATACCTATGCAACCCCGCGGCCGTGGGACGAGCAGAACGCCGATGGATTCAAAAAAGGCGAATTTCTTGACCAGCGTTTTCTAAACGGCACCGGTCTGGGAGACAGAGCAAATAAATGGCATTTGCCGCATCGGGTCATTGCTCCGTTCGGCGGTGAAAAAGGCGACATGGTGAAATGGACCATTCCGGTAACACAGGATTATGAAAACGCCGTTCTTCTGATCCGTTACCGCACCTGTGATATCCACTATGAACAGGGAAAAATGGTTGGCGTACAAAATATTACAGGTAAAAAAGCCGCTGTTTTCCGTTTGAATGGCTCACAGCAAATTACCTTTGCCCCAACAGATGACCTTGCCTTTGCTGAAATTCCCGTCGGCAAGCAAAAAAAAGGGTCGCTTTCCGTAGAGCTTGTTTCAGAAGGACTTGGCGCAGCGGAATTTGACTTTTTATGTCTGACGGAAAAACAGGACGCTTCTTCTGTCAAAACAGAAACCGCTTTCTATGATTATATGCCGTCTGTTTCTTATGAAACGGTAGCGGAAGGCGGTGCGCTGACCCGTCTTTCCTATCCGCAGACCGACGGCTTTTTTGACCTGCGTACCTTTTCCAAAAACACCCGCTATCGCAACATCGAAACCGGAGCGTTGGAAGACTGTATGACCGCCCGTCTATCCAATTCCGATCCAAGTTTTGACGATGTAACCGAAAGCTTTACCGGCGCGTTTTCCCGCAAACACAGCGATGATGGTTTTTTCCGCAACACACTGGTTCATACCATTTTTGTGCAGCCGGGCGAAAGCCATATCGAATATGCCGTACTTTCTTACGGAAAAACTACCTACCAAACGAAAAACGAATACGAAAAATTATATCAGCAAAAAAGAAGGGAAAATCCTCCTCTTTCCTATAACAAAGCAGGCGAACCCTATCAGCTCAGCACCGAGATTTTGCGGGCAACTTTGCTGACAAACGCCGTTTATCCGATTTACAAGCACGGAGAAAATATCATCCATCATACGCCGGGTAAACGCTGGGATTGCCTGTATACATGGGATTCCGGCTTTATCGGATTGGGTATGCTGGAGTGGGCACCCCGTTTTGCCGATTACAGTTTAAACACCTATCTGAGTGATGAAAGCAATCCGGATTATGCCTTTTTGCACCATGGTTCCCCCGTACCGGTACAGATGTATTTATATTTGGAAATGCTGAAACGCGCCAAAAACAAAGAAGCGCTTTTATCGCTTTATCCAAAGCTCAAGCTGTACTATGATTTTCTTGCCGGAAAAATCCGCAAATCAACCACTGCAAAATTCAAAAGCGGTCTTACCACCACTTATGATTATTTTTATTCTTCCAGCGGAATGGATGATTATCCGGCGCAAGTCGCTATGATGAACCGTTCTCTGCGCGATACCGCCGCGCCGGTTATTTCCACTTCACAGGTAATTCGCTGTGCGAAAATCCTTTATATGACCGCAAAAAAAACCGGCAGAGAAGAAGACGCCAAAACCTACCTTGCGGATATCGACCGGCTGACAAAGGCACTGAACCGGTATAGCTGGGACAAAGAAAGCGGGTATTACGGCTATGTTCTTCATACCGCGCAATACGAACCTTCCGGCGAGCTGCTGCGAACAAAAGACGGAGAAAATCTGAATAAAGGGCTGGACGGCATTTATCCGATCATTGCAGGCGTTTGCGATGAATCACAGAAACAGGCGATTCTTTCGCATTTAAAAAACGAAAAAGAAATGCTCTCGCCCTACGGCATCAGCGCGGTGGATCAAAGCGCATCCTACTTTGCCGTAAACGGATACTGGAACGGAAACATTTGGTTCCCGCACCAATGGTTCATTTGGAAAACCATGCTGGATCTGGGCGAAAGCGATTTTGCCTTTGAAATCGCCAAAAGGGCGCTGAATGTCTGGAAACGGGAAGTAGACGCTTCCTATTACACCTTTGAAATGGTCAATGTCGTTACCGGCAGAGGCGGCTGGTTTCATAATTTTGGCGGTCTTTCAACGCCGATCGGTATTTGGGCAGATGCCTATTATAAACCGGGCGTATTTACCAGCGGGTTTGACACCTGGGTGGAAGATCTTTGTTTTTCCGGTGAGAATCAGCGCATGACGGCGACAATAACCGGTTTCACCCCCGGGAAAAAATGCACGCTTCTGGCGGTTATGAATGAAAACAAAGACTACCGGGCATTTTTAGACGAAAAAGAAATTCCCGTTTTCTCCCGCTTTCCCGGTGAAATAGAAATTTGCTGGAGCGTACCGGATACCGAACCGCATAAACTTATAATCGAAAAAAAATAAAATTTTTACCCTGTCAAAGACCTTTCCTGTACAGGCATCGTATTTTTTCCTGATCTGAGCAGCCGGAAACGGCTGCTTTTTTCTTTTTTGCTTACTTTCCGTAGCTCTTCTTATATTTATTTATATTTATATATAGTGTAAATATATATAGTAAAGTATTGTAATTTTTTCTGTTCTGTGTTATAATAAATTTGTATACAGCGTCTTAACGGCTGTCAGGCGCGCGGAAACGCCCTTGTTTGCCGTTTTTTTAAAAAACAAGATACCCGACGCTTTGGCATGGTTTTTTTTATTACAGCCCGTTTTTCACGGAATCAGAAAGGATGGAAGCTATGGACTCTTTTCGGGATCTTTTCGAGCAGGTCCTGCTTTTATGTAAATCCGACGATACGATCGCGGATGTGACCTATAATCTTTTTTTTGATGATCTTGAACCGGTTGACTTTTCCAACGATACCGCTATTTTGCAAACCACTTCCGATTTCAAACAGGGAATCCTGGCGGGAAAATACGCCGATCTTTTACAAAAGAACTTTGAAAAATTGCTGGGTTTCCCGGTTCAGGTCGAAATCAAAGTAAAAAATCAAAAAGAAGAAACAAGCGCTTTTCCGTCCGTTACCCCCGGAAAAAACGAAGAATACACCTTTGATACCTTTGTTGTTGGCGCGGAAAACAAATTTGCTTACGCCGCCTGTCAGCGTGTTGCCAAAGACCCCGGCACGATCTACAACCCTCTGTTTATTTACGGGCGTTCCGGTCTGGGCAAAACCCATTTGCTGATGGCCACCCAAAACGAAATACGCAAAAACAACCCCGACGCCAATATTCTTTATACCACAAGTGAAAACTTCACCAACGATATGGTCAGCTTTCTTGCGCAAAAGAACATGGAAGAATTTCACAATAAATACCGCACCGTTGATGTGCTTCTGATCGACGATGTTCAGTTTTTGCAAAATAAAATGGGCTTTCAGGAAGAGTTCTTCCATACCTTCAATGCACTGACACAGGTCGGCAAACAGGTTATTCTGACATCTGACCGGCCTCCGAGAGAGATCGACACCTTGACAGACCGTCTGCGCAACCGATTTGAAAGCGGCCTTTTGGCAGATATCCAGCCGCCTGATATCGAAACGCGTATGGCAATCGTCAAAAAGAAAGCCCAACAGTTTCAAATGGAGCTTTCACCGCAAATCGTGGAATATGTTGCAGAAAAACTGAAAAACAATATCCGCCAGTTAGAAGGGGCTGTGAAAAAAATCTTTGCCATGTCTTCGCTGACAGGCAACGCCCCCACCATCGATATGGCAGAAGAAGCCATTCGCGATGTACAAACCGATAACATGCCTGTCGGCGTCAAAACCGAAAAAATCATCGAATATATCGCCAATTTTTACGGCATTACCCCGGCGGACATCACTTCAAACAAAAAAAATGCCAATATTGCCCTGGCCCGGCAGGTAACCGTTTATGTTCTTCGGGAAATCACCGGCCAAACCCTGCAAATGATCGGTGAAGCCATCGGCGGTAAAAATCATTCGACCATCAACTATTCGATTTCTCTTGTCGAAAAAAAGATGCGGAACGAACCGTCCTTTAAAAATACGGTTTTTGAAATTATAAACAATTTACAGGAATGATTTTCCGTCCTTCTTTTTCATCAAGTTATGCGTTATCAACAACCACTTTTCGACATTTTTGTCTTTTTGTCGGAAACAAAAAAAGCAATCAACAGTCTTTAACAAGCCATCAACATGGCGGTATCGCCTATTTGTGGCGGCAAATAAGACTTTTTCCCGTTTTCATCATTTTCGACACCCCTTATTATTACTACAAAAATACAAGACTTTTTCTACGGATGTGAGAGCATGAAAATCATTTGCAACACCGTTGCGCTGACGGACGCGTGTAATAATGTGCAAAGAGCCGTTGCGGCAAAATCCGTCAATCCGGCACTGGAAGGAATCTGCATCAAGACGACCGAACAGGGAATTGAACTTTGCGGTTATGACCTGGAAGTGGGGATCACCACCATGCTGGATGCCGGCAAAGCCGGAGAAGGCGGCATTATACTGAATGCAAAAACCTTTTGTGATATGCTTCGCCGACTGCCGGCGGAAAATGTAACCATTGAAGCAGACGATAAACAGCGCTGCACCATTAAAAGCGGCGACACCGAGTATCATATTACCGGCATGGCGCAGGATGAATATCCGGATTTGCCTTATGTTATGGGCGGATCTCCTGTGGTGCTCCCGCAGGCGGTATTGAAAAATATGATTCGTCAGGTCATCTTTGCCGTTTCTACCGATGAAAGCAAAACCGTTCACCGGGGCGTTAAATTTGAAATCGCACCGGGTCATTTGTCACTGATCGCGCTTGACGGCTACCGTCTTGCCATACGCCGGGAAGAAGTAGAATATTCCGGAGACGAAATGACTTTTGTCGTACCTGCAAAAACACTGTCCGAAGTGATTAAAATCATGGATGATGAAGACGGATATCTTTCATTGAATTTGGACGGAAAACATATCGTTTTCGGTTTAAACGGATATCAGATTGTTTCGCGTCTTTTGGAAGGGCATTTTCTGGATTACGGCAGTGCGATTCCCAAACAGTTTGAAACGGAAGTAAAAGTCAGTACCCGTGATTTTATTGAAAGCATTGACAGAATGACGCCTTTGATCAACGAAAAATTTAAAACGCCGCTTCGCTGTGTTTTTGCCGATCAATCCCTGAATCTTTACAGCAATACCACATTGGGCAGCGCAAGCGACCGTATTGACGCGGTTATTACCGGTCCCGATGTCGAAAAAGGTTTTAATAGCCGGTATCTGTCGGAAGCCTTCCGCGCGATTGATTCCGACGAAGCGCTGATCCGGTTAAATACGCAAGCCGTTTCCCCCGCCTGTGTCTTTCCGATCAGCGGTGACAGCTTTTTCTATATGATTCTTCCGGTGAGGTTACCCAATGAAAACGGATAAAAAAGTGGTTCGCCTAAAAGTCGGAACAGTTCGTAAAAAAGAAGAATCTCTTCCCATTACGACCCCTTTTATCAAGCTGGAATCGGCGTTAAAGCTCGCAGGAATCGCACAAACAGGCGGACAGGCGAAAATGATGATCCAAAACGGGGAAATTTCCGTAAACGGTGAGGCTTGTTATCAGAGAGGTAAAAAACTGAAAAACGGCGATGTCTTTTCTACTGCAAAAGAAAAAATTACTGTGACAGGCAATTTTACTGAATAACGAATCTTAGAGATAAAGAATGATACGCTCACTTTCTTTTTATAATTTCAGGAATCTTTCCGATCTGACTTTTCAGCCATCGGAAAAAATAAACATTCTCTGGGGAAAAAATGCCCAGGGTAAAACCAATATCATGGAAGGTATCTGGCTGTTTTGCGGTTGTAAGAGCTTTCGCGGTGCAGGCGATAAGGAAATGATCCGTTTCGGAGAAAAGGAAGCGCAGCTTTTTTGCTCCTTCACCGATGAAAAAGACGAACGCGAAGCCAAAATAACGATTACCGACCGAAGGCGGGCTTTTTTAGACGGAGAGGCTTTGTCCTCGCCGGTACGGCTGATGGGGCAATTTTCAGCTGTGGTCTTTTCCCCCGCACATTTAACTTTGATTAAAAACGGTCCGGGTGAAAGAAGAAAATTTTTAGATACCGCTCTTTGTCAGTTATATCCGGTTTACGCGGGAATGCTTTCCCGTTATTATAAAGCGCTTCATCAGAGAAATTCCCTTTTGCGGGATCTGCCGTATCATCATGAGCTCAGCGATACGCTGGACGCCTGGGATCAGCTTTTGGCAAACGCAGCCGTCCGCGTTCTGAAAGCGCGGAAAAAATATGCGCTGTTATTGGAAAACGCGGCACAGGAAATTTATGAAGGGATTTCCGGCGGAGAGATTTTTCATTGCTCCTATCGGCAATCGGCTTCAGAAGATGATTTTGTCAACGCCCTTGTACAGAACAGGGAACAGGATCTTCGCCGCAAAAGTACCGGGGTTGGACCGCACCGGGATGATCTGCAAATAACCATCGGCGGAAAATCGGCTCGCTCCTTTGCTTCTCAGGGACAACAGCGAAGCGCTGCGCTGGCATTGAAAATGGCGGAAGCAAAAATTTTATTTGAGCAAACAGGGGCTTTCCCTGTTATTCTGCTGGATGATGTAATGAGCGAATTGGATGAAAGCCGGCAAAATTATATTTTAAACCATATCGAAAACAAACAGGTTTTTATTACCTGCTGTGACCCAAATACGGTTCAAAAAGCAAAAGAGGGTCGTTTCTTTCATATAGAAAACGGGAAATTGACGGAGAAAAAAGAAAAATAGTTATGTATATTCATTTAGGACAGGGTGCGGTAACACGCAGCCGGGATGTGGTCGCTGTTTTTGATCTGGACACTTCCACCATCAGCAAAATCACCCGGGATTTTTTAAAAAAAGCGGAACAGGACGGTTCGGTTTGCTACGATTCATTCGATCTGCCGAAATCGTTTGTTGTATGCTGTGAACCGGGTAAAAAAGAAAACAAAATTCATTTATCCCTTCTTTCTGTCGGAACGCTGCAAAAAAGAGCGGAGACGGTTTCCGGAGGGAAAGGAGAAAAACTGCGCGAAACCCTTGAATAAGGAAAGGTGAAAACTGTGGAACCCATTGAGAAAAAAGAAACAGAGCAGCTATTTGACGCGCCGCAAGAAGCAGTAGAAGACCCGGAAGAAGAAGAGGTCATGGATACTGTCGTTACAGAAAAATACGACGCCAACCAGATCCAGGTTCTGGAAGGTCTGGAGGCAGTGCGCAAGCGTCCGGGTATGTATATCGGCTCCACCGGTCCGAAAGGACTGCATCATCTGGTTTATGAAATTGTCGATAACTCCATTGATGAGGCATTGGCGGGCTATTGTACCCATATTGAAACGGAAATTTTGCCGGGCAATGTCATTTCCGTACGCGATAACGGACGCGGCATTCCCACCGATATCAACAAACAGCAGGGTTTGCCGGCTGTAACCGTGGTATTGACGGTGCTTCATGCGGGCGGCAA
This sequence comes from uncultured Clostridia bacterium, assembly GCA_944380845.1. Taxonomy (GTDB): domain Bacteria; phylum Bacillota; class Clostridia; order Oscillospirales; family Acutalibacteraceae; genus RGIG2774. The sequence continues at coordinate 47,191 of CALWIU010000030.1, forward strand.
ATTCGGTGGAAGCGGCTATAAGGTTTCCGGCGGTTTGCATGGCGTCGGTTCTTCCGTTGTTAACGCTCTTTCCGAGTGGATGGAAGTAGAAGTTTCTCAGAACGGTCATGTTTACTATCAGCGATTTGAACGCGGAAAACCGGTCAATGATTTGAAAATCATCGGAGATACGGACAAAACCGGCACTTTGATTCGCTTCAAAGCGGATGCAGAAATTTTTACCGAAACAACAGAATATGAATTTGATGTTTTAAGAAAGCGGCTTCGTGAGCAGGCGTTTTTGAATGCGGGTTTAAAGATTACATTAACCGACTACCGCGATGATGAAAATGTCGTTGAAGAGGTATACTGCTATCAGGGCGGTATTTCCAGCTTTGTGGATTTTATAACGGAAAGCAGAGGGCTGACGCCGCTGCATGAAAAGCCAATGCATTTTTCCGCTGTTCACAACGATCGCAGCGCAGAAGTCGCTATGATGTACAACGACAGTTATAACGAAACCATTTTGAGCTTTGCGAATAATGTTCGCACCGTAGACGGCGGCACGCACGAAACAGGTTTCAAAAATGCCCTGACGAGGGTATTTAACGACTACGGAAGAAAATACGGTATTCTTAAAGAAAAAGACAACAACCTTTCCGGCGACGATGTGCGTGAAGGGCTGGTTGCCGTCATCAGCGTCAAGCTGACGGAAGCGCAGTTTGAGGGACAAACCAAAGGCAAACTGGGAAATACGGAAATGACCCAGATGGTCTCGCAAATGCTTTATGATAAGCTGATGACTTATTTTGAAGAAAATCCTTCTGTGGCAAAAGCGATTTTCAATAAAGCGCTGGAAGCTTCCCGTGCCAGGGAAGCCGCCCGGAAAGCCCGTGATCTGGCGCGCAGAAAATCTGCGCTGGAGGGCAATTCACTGCCCGGCAAACTTGCCGATTGTACCGATCGTGACCCGGAAAAAACCGAACTTTTTATTGTCGAGGGTGATTCCGCCGGCGGCAGTGCCAAAGAAGGGCGTGACCGGAACATTCAGGCGATTCTGCCGCTTTGGGGCAAAATGCTGAATGTTGAAAAAGCGCGCCTTGATAAAGTCATCGGAAATGAAAAACTGATGCCGGTGGTTACGGCATTGGGGACCGGACTGGATGAGGAGTTTGATATTTCCAAACTCCGGTATCATAAAATCGTGATTATGGCGGATGCCGATGTGGACGGCGCGCATATCCGCACGCTGCTTTTAACTTTCTTTTTCCGCTATATGCGTCCGCTGATCGAGCACGGATATGTTTATCTTGCACAGCCGCCGCTGTTCCGTCTGACGAAAGGGAAAAAGCATTATTATGCTTATTCCGATGAACAGCGGGACGAATACATGGAAATGCTCGGTTCAGGCTATGATATTCAGCGGTATAAAGGCTTGGGTGAAATGGATCCCGAACAGCTTTGGGAAACGACAATGGATCCTTCTGTGCGAACCATGATTCGTGTGACGCTGGAAGATGCGCAGGAAGCAGACGAGATCTTTTCCATTCTGATGGGTGATAAAGTTGAACCGCGGCGTGAATTTATTATGAAAAACGCAAAATTCGTTAAGAATCTGGATATTTAAGCGGGGGTCAGACCATGGAATTTGAAAACACACCACAGATAAGGGAAGACGGCAGTTCCGCCGGTACGCTTTTGAATGTGGATATTGTTAAGGAAATGAAAAACGCCTATCTGGATTATTCCATGACGGTTATCATTTCCAGGGCGCTGCCCGATGTAAGGGACGGTTTAAAACCGGTACACCGCCGCATCCTGTATACAATGTATGAAAATAATCTGACGCCGGATAAGGCGTACAGAAAATGCGCCGATACGGTCGGCGCCGTGCTCGGCCGGTACCATCCCCACGGCGACGCGTCGGTTTATGACGCAATGGTTCGTCTGGCGCAGACCTTTTCCATGCGTTATGTTCTGGTAGACGGCCACGGCAATTTCGGTTCGGTGGACGGCGATCCGGCTGCGGCTTACCGTTATACCGAATCTCGTATGAGCAAAATGAGTTTGGAAATGTTGACGGATATCGACAAAGATACCGTTGACTTTATGCCGAACTACGATGACCGACTGAAAGAACCGACGGTTCTGCCGGCTAAATTCCCGAATTTGCTGGTAAACGGATCGACCGGTATCGCTGTCGGTATGGCGACCAACATTCCACCGCATAATTTAAAAGAAGTGGTGGACGGCGTTTGCTGTGTAATCGATAATCCCGATGCTACGCTGGATGATATCATGGAGCATATCAAAGGACCGGATTTTCCGACCTATGGAATCATCATGGGTCGTGCGGGGATCCGTGCCGCCTATGGTACCGGCCGGGGTAAAATTACACTGCGGGCGCGTACCGAGATTGTTGAAACCAAAAACAACCGGTATCAGATTGTCGTAACAGAGATTCCCTATCAGGTCAATAAAGCAAACTTAATCAAAAGCATTGCGGATCTGGTAAAAGAGAAAAAAATTGAAGGCATTTCCGATATCAACGACTATTCCAACCGCAACGGAATGCACATTTGCATTGATTTGAAAAGGGATGCGAATCCGCAGCTTGTTTTAAATCAGCTTTTTTCTTATTCCCAATTACAAATTACTTACGGCATTATTTTGCTGGCGATTGTAGACGGGGAACCAAAGGTTTTGACTTTACGGGATATCATCGATCATTATATCGATCACCAGTGCAATGTGATTGTTCGCCGTACCCGGTTTTATTTGAAAAAAGCCGAGGAACGCGTTCATATTTTAGAAGCGCTGCTGCGTGCCATTGATTTTATCGATGACATTATCGAGATGATTAAGGCGTCCGCCAACATTCCGGAAGCAAAGCAAACGCTGATGGATCGGTATGATTTTGATGAAATTCAGGCGACGCACATTGTGCAAATGCGCTTGGGACAGCTTACCGGTCTGGAACGGGAAAAATTGCAGACGGAAATGGATGATCTGCTTTCCAAAATTTCCGAATATCGTGAAATTTTGGGATCGCATGAAAAAGTTCTTTCCATTGTGAAATCTGAAATTCTTGCGATCCGTGACAAATATGCGGATGAACGCAGGACGGAGATTATGAATATTTCCGGTGAAGTGGAAGACGAATCGCTGATTCCGGAGGAAACCTGCGTATATACGCTGACTTCGATGGGATACATCAAGCGCCAGCCGCTGGAAAACTATAAGCAGCAAAAGCGCGGCGGTAGAGGAATGAAAGGAATGAGCCGGCGGGAAGAGGATGTGGCGGACACCATGTTCACCTGTTCGTCTCATGATTTCATCATGTTCTTTACCACCAAAGGCAGAGCGTATAAGCTCAAGGGATATGAAATTCCAGAAGGCAGCCGTCAGAGCAAAGGCATGAATGTTGTAAACCTTTTGCCGCTGGATGCAGATGAAAAAATCTCGTCCATGCTGCCGGTTCCGAAGGAAGAAAACGGGGAATTCCTTTGCATGGTCACAAAGAACGGAATCATTAAACGCACCGAGCTTGCGAATTTCAAGCATATTCGGAAAACCGGCATCATTGCTTTGAGTTTGGATGATAACGATGAGCTGGCATGGGTTAAACTGACCAGCGGCAGCGATCTTTTGATGGTCGGTACCAAAAACGGCATGAGCATTTGCTTCCATGAAAGCGATGCGCGCGCCGTCGGCAGAACCGCAAGAGGCGTTCGCGCCATCAGCCTGAGAGGCGATGATGAAGTAACCGGTCTTTGCGTTCTGAATGATAACACCCGTGTTTTGACCGTCAGTGAAACCGGTTTCGGCCGCCTGAGTGAAAACGCGGATTACCGCGTGCAATCCCGCGGCGGTTTCGGTGTGAAAAATTATCGTACGGAAATGTATGGTCAGGTTGCCGCTGTGCGCAGTGTCGGTGAAAATGAAGATTTGATCCTGATTTCTTCAGACGGTATCATCATTCGGATCCCTGCCGACGGCATCAGCATTTCGCACCGCCCGTCCAAAGGCGTAAGAGTTATGCGCCTGAGTGAAGGGGCGCGGGTTGTTACCGTTGCCGATGTGCCGAAGGATGAAAATGAAGAAACCGACGACTTGCCTGAGCCTACCGAAGAAGAGAAAGCGGAAGCGGCTCTTGACGAGGATTTAGACGACAAAGAATAAAAGCAATTGCCCCCGTTTTCCCAACACAGGGAAGGCGGGGACAGTTTTCTTTGCCTTGTTATAAGGGAAGGGCAGTCTTGACAACAAATGGGTCGGTGTTATAATAGAGAAAGAAATTGAGGTGAAGAAATTGGGTACCATTGCCGCTGTTGCAACGCCTGCCGGTACGGGCGGGATCGGTGTCATCCGTTTGTCCGGAGAAGACGCGATTGCCATTGCCGACGGTGTTTTTTGTTCTGTAAGCGGGAAAAAACTACAGGAAATTCCGGGTTATACTGCCCTTTTCGGAACGATCAGAGACGGAAACGAAATACTGGATGAAGCGGTGGCTCTGGTTTTCCGCGCACCGAAAAGCTATACCGGTGAAGATGTGGTGGAGCTTTCCTGTCACGGCGGCGGGTATGTGCTTTCTCAGGTATTGCGGCTGCTGTTTCAAAAGGGCGCCGAAGCGGCGGGACCCGGTGAGTTCACCAAACGGGCATTTTTAAACGGAAAAATGGATCTGACAAAAGCGGAAGCGGTCATGCGGATTGTCAGTGCCCGCGGCAGCGACGCGCTTCGGGCTGCCGTTTCCACTTTACATGGCGCGCTCGGCGACAGGATACGCATGATCCGTGAAAAGTTGATTACCGCTTCCGCCGGTTTGGGCGTTTGGGCAGATTATCCGGATGAGGATGTGCCGGAAGTGCAAAGCGGCGAGCTTTTGCAGACGCTGGAAGAAGCGAAAAGCGCGCTTTCGGAGCTGATTCGTTCTTTCGACAGCGGTCAGGCGATTACACAGGGTGTCGATACGGTGATTTGCGGCAAACCCAATGTAGGCAAATCCGCGCTGATGAACCTGTTGACCGGTAAAGAGCGTTCCATTGTGACCTGTGTCGCCGGAACCACGCGGGATGTCATCGAAGAGACGGTTTTGCTGGGCAATGTATTGCTTCGTTTGTCCGATACGGCGGGTTTGCATGAAACCGGCGATCCGGTAGAAAAAATCGGCGTTGCCCGTGCCCGGGAAAAACTGGAAAATGCCGCTTTGATTTTTGCTGTCTTTGACTCCTCCCGCGTGCCGGATGAGGAAGACAGGGAATTGATTGCGCTTTGCCGGGGCAGACGGTGTATCGCGGTTCTGAACAAATCAGATTTGCCGCCTTTGCTTACCGCAGAGGATCTCAGGGCAGATTTTGAAAACATTGTGGAAATATCCGCCAAAAGCGGAGAAGGGTTTGAAAAACTAAAAACGGAAACGGAAACCCTTTTGGGAACGGCAGGGGTCGATACCTCCGCGCCGATGCTGCAAAATGAAAGGCAATTTGCCTGCTGTCAAAAGGCTCTTGCGGAGATCACACAGGCTGCGCAGGCACTTGCCGGCGGCGTTACTTATGATGCGGTGCATATCAACATTGACAGCGCGATTGATTTTCTTTCGGAATTGACCGGCGATCAGGTTTCCGAGTTGGTTGTGGATAAGATTTTTTCCGAATTTTGTGTCGGAAAATAAAGATAGTGAGGAGAAACGGAAATGCCAAAACGCGAAAAATATCTGTCCTGGGATGAATATTTCATGGGCATTGCCCTGCTCAGCGCCCGCCGCAGCAAAGATCCGAATACCCGGGTCGGTGCGTGCATTGTCAGCGAGGGCAATAAAATTATGTCTGTCGGCTACAATGGGTTTCCCAGAGGGTGCAGTGACGATGAATATCCCTGGGAGCGCGAAGGCGATGAGCTCAAGACAAAATATCCCTATGTCTGTCACGCAGAGTTGAACGCGATTTTGAACAGCCGGGGCGGGGATTTGACTGGCTGCCGCATTTATGTGCCGTTGTTCCCCTGCAATGAATGTGCCAAAGCCATTATTCAATGTGGGATCCGGGAGGTTGTTTATTTATCTGACAAATACGATGGAACACCTTCGGTTGTCGCATCCAAGCGAATGCTCGCTTCCGCCGGTGTAAAACTGCGCTGTCTAGATTGTTCGTTGGATGAATTGACGCTGTCTTACCGAAAAGAGGATGTTTGAAATATTGTTTTTATAAAAAAGCAGGACTGCCGACAAAGCAAATCGGCAGCCCCGTTTTTTATGCGTTGACTGGTTCCGGACTGGGTTCGGTTTCCGGTTTTTCAGAAGGCTGATATGCGATTGGCAGTGCAAAAGAAACCTTGAACAGATCGCCGTCGATTTCGATGGAAAAACTGCCGTTTTGCAGTTCGCACAGGCTTTTGGCAATCGACAGTCCCAGTCCGCTGCCTTCTCCGCTTCGTGAGTCATCTCCTCGAACAAAGCGGCGTGTCAACTCTTCAGCAGGAATATTCAGGGGATTTTTGGAGATGTTTTTCATCGTAAAAATGCCGTTGCCATCCTTTTTCGTTACATCCACATAAACCCGTGTGCCAGGCATGGCGTATTTGCGGACATTGGAAAAGAGATTGTCGATAATACGGTAAGTCTGACGGTTATCTGCATAAATAATGGTTGAATCCACCGGATCGTTAATCAAAATTTCAATATGATCTTTTTGCAGCGCGTCGCTGTTTTCGCCAATGGCCTGCAATGCCATTTCATATAAATTGACCTGGATTTTGTGAAGCGGAATATTGCCGGTAGAGGCTTTGGACGCTTCGGTCAAATCTTCGATCAGATGCGTCAGGTGGTGCGCTTTTTCATCAATTACCCGAACATATTCACGCGCTTTTTCATCGGAAAGATTTCGTTTTTGCAACAGATCCGCGTAGGTAACAATAGAGGTCAGCGGCGTTTTCAGATCATGCGATACATTGGTGATCAGTTCGGCTTTTAATCTTTCATCTCGTACGCTTTTTTCGATGGCGTTTCGCATTCCCTCCCGGCTGTATAGTAAATCAGCCGCCAGAGCTTGCAGATGCCGGGGAAGTTTTCGGGTATCCAGCGGATGTGAATAATCCCCTTCCCGGATGCTTGCTGTTTCCTGGGTAATCAGATCCAACGCTTTGATATGCCGCAGAATCAGGATCAGAAGGGCGATATCTGCTGCCCCAACAAAAATAAAAAGAAATGGTGCATAGCTGAGTCCGGCGATCAGAGTCGTGATGATCGAATAGACAATGCCGACAAACAAAACGATTTTATATTGCTTTTTATAAAAGGCCGGATGATCGGTGATCTGCTTTTTCAGATATTTTCTGTAAGCAGCTTTGCTTTTTGCGCCGATAACATACCAGAAAGAATGGCTGATGAGAGTGCCGTTTTTGCCGGTACGAATGACACTTGCCAGATATTCCAGCAGCACCAGAAGAAAGACGGCGGTAAGGGCGGGAATCAAAAGATCCTGAATCGTCATCAAAAACAGCGGCGGGCGGTAAGCCGAAAGCAGATCCGCGCTCCATCGGTAAAAGAACAGGAATACGACGCCTACGCCGGAAACCACCAGAAGCGCCCCGCTGAACAGAAAATGCCAGTCGTTATAGAGTTTATCGATCCCCAGTTTTCTGCCGCTGCCCGCAATCAGAATATACAGCGCGGTTGCCAAGAAACCAAGCAGACTGACAGCCGAAAAGAAAAGATAAAGGGTCTGATGCTTTTTGGCATCGTTAAACTGTCGCTGTAAAAAAGTATAGGCGTCAGCGTATCCGGCTTCGCTGTTGTCCAGATCACTGTAAAGCACCACCTGGCCGCCCAGCGTTTCTTCGGTCAGATTTACCGTGTCACCGACGAGACTGCTGAAAAGATCCCGACGGAACGAATCGTGGCTGCGCCTTGCCGCTTCCGCGGTATCAAAAGTTTTGTTTTCGGTCACTTCCAGACGCCAGGGTGCGGCTTTTGCTTCGTTTACTGCCTGACGGAAAAAGTCTTCCGCCTTCTCAGAAGAGAGCATTTCACCGGAACCATTGTCGCTTTGAAAGGCTTTGATGTTGGTGATGTATTCGCCGGTAGCCGGATAATAAAAGAAATATTTTATGCTGTCTGTAGCCGGAAGGGTGAAATTTTCCGGTAACGATTCGGCGTCATAGGGGTTTGTGATATCGTACTGATTCAGCATGGTCTCGGCATAATTGTAAATATTTTCACTTAAAACCGGCGTACCGACCCGCTCAACCAGATAAATGCGGATACGATAATAATAATTAAGCCAAATGGCGGGGTTATCCGACCCTTTGAGTTCTACCGCATAGCCGGAGGGGTTCTGCACTTCACCGGTTGTATCGCCGGCATCAAAAATCCATTGGCTGTCGGAATCTGTATCAAACAAAAATGTGGTTTCTGTTTCTGCCAGCACACTTTCATCGGACAGCAGGGAGGAAGAAGAGGTCTGATCCGAACTGTCATCCTTGTATGTTTCGGTGACTTCCGGCAAAGTTTGGGAAGAATCTATTTCCGGTAAGGATTGATCAGACCTTGCCAGCTGCAAAAAGGATTCTGTATCCAGTGACGGGCAGCATAAAAGGAATGCTTCTGCATAATCTTCCGGCGTTTTGCAATTGACGAACAGATAAGAGGTAAAGGCGGAAGGATCCGTTCCCTCCGGCAGGTTTTTTTGCAGCCAAAGCATTTGATCCAGCCGGATTTCCATGGTTCTCTGTTCGGCGGATATTTTATTGCTGTATTCGTCATATAAGGTGTATTGTTCCTGTATTTTTTTCAGATAGTCTTTGTTATTAAATTTGGCAAAATCATGTAGCTGAAACACTTCTTGCTGGATCAGCGCGTAAAAGTATTCGCTTTCGTAAACGCTTTCATCCTTTTTTACATCAAACAGCAGCGCGTTCTTTGCCGCTGTATAGGTTAGAATACAGCCGGAAAAAGCAAAGAGAATGACAAGCAGAACAGCGATCAGACGATAGGGGAATTCATAATTTTTCCATTTTGTAGCCAAGACCCCACACCACCTTTATATATTTTGGTTCTTTGGGATTGATTTCGATTTTTTCACGGATGCGGCGAATATGAACGGTTACGGTTTTTTCCACCGAAAAGGAAGGTTCGTTCCAGACGGCTTCATAAATTTGCCCTGTTGAAAAGACCCTTCCGCGGTTTTTCATCAAAAACTCAATGATTCCGTATTCGGTTGCTGTCAGCTTGACCGGTTCGCCGTCAACGGTCAGACAGCGGGAGGATAAATCCAGCGACAGACCGCCGTTGATGATGACGCTGTCGGGGTTTTCCATGCTGCCCAGTTTGGTGTAGCGGCGGATTTGAGATTTTACGCGCGCCATCAGTTCCAGCGGATTGAATGGCTTGGTGACATAATCGTCCGCGCCGAAGCTCAGTCCCTGAATTTTGTCGATATCCTCACTTTTGGCGGATAATAGGATAATCGGTATGTTGTGTTTTTCCCGTAGTTTCAGTGTGGCGCTTAAACCGTCCAGATTCGGCATCATAATGTCAAGGATGATACAGTGAATTTCGTTGTTTTCCACCAGTTCCAGCGCCTGTTTACCGTCTGTGGCGCTCAGAACTTCATATTGTTCCATTTGAAGATATATTTCAATAGATTCCAAAATGGCTTTATCATCGTCACAGACCAGAACCCGATACATGGGCGTTCCCTCCTTCTTCATCGTATTTCAGTATAGCATATACCCGCATCCCTGAAAAGAGCATCTTCATCATACCCTGTAAATACCAAAACAGGGAAAAGAAAAAATTACAAAATCTTAGAAATCAAAATTTTTTGCATCTATGCGCGAATTCTGTTCAGATATAAAGGAATAATTATGCGAATTTTATACATTTTACCGGGAGATTTGATTTGACAATTTGTCACAGGACGATTATAATTAAAAATGGTATATCAAAATCAGGAAAGACAGGAAGTGAAGGAATGGCAAAAGAACAAGTCGCTTCGGTTGAAACACAAACCGAAGCTGAACAGGAAGAGATACTCAAACAACTGGAACAACAGCACAAAAATTATCTTTCGCCGCGCGATTATGTCGCTTATATCCTTTCAGGCGCCGGTGATAAAAACTGGGAAACATTCAACGGTGCCCAGTCCGATTTTTTCTATCGTACTTTTTTAAATGCCAAACCCAGTTCCCTTGCGGTATCCAGCGTGATTTCCACAGTTATCGATACCTTTGACAATGCGATTTCCGGGTTGATGATCGACCGTACCCGTACGCGCTGGGGGCGTGTCCGGCCCTGGCTGATCCTGACGCTGCCGCTGTGGGTAATCGGTTCGCTGGCACCCTGGCTGCTGCCCGGCAATCTGTCGCAGCTGACGCTGATTATCTTTTTTGCTATTGACTATTATCTGACTTCCATCGCAAATTCTTTTTACACCCCATCTTATCAGGCTTTGCTTTTTAACCTGACGCCCAATGTGGCGGAGCGCAACAAGCTGATTGCCACGGATACTTATATCGATTTGTTAGGCGTGTGGCTGCCGTCGCTGTTCCCGTTTTTTGTTGACTTTTTAAAGGTCGATACCCGATTGATTTATACCGGCGGTGCAGTGATCTTTATTGCAATGGTCATTATTTTCCGTATTTTTGGCTTTTTTACCTTGCGTGAAAGGGTGCCGCTGGCAGCAAAAGAGGATCTGAAAAAAGTCAGTGTCTGGAAATCCGTAAAGCAGATCATGACCTGTCAGCCGATGTGGATCGTTTTGATTAAGAGCTTTTTCGGCGTCGGCAAGGCCGTCGGCGTTCGGGTGCAGAATGACTTCTGGCTCAATTGCTTCGGAAAAATTTCCTATGGCACCATTACCGGCCTGTTTACCGGCTTGCCCTCTTATTTTGTTTTGCCTTTTGCCCCGCGCATGAGTGAAAAAATGGGCGTTAAAAATCTCTGTTCTTTCAGTTATGGCTTTTGCGGCGTAGCGTACCTTTTGATGTATTTTGTCGGCTATAATCCGACCGGCAATACCATTATCAATTTGATCTGGGTTACTTTTGCCCTGACCGTCGCCGGATCAATGAACAGTATCCAGCGGTATTCTTCTACGGCGATGACCGGTGAGGTTTATGATTATATCGAATGGAAAACCGGCATTCGCAGTGAAGGAACGGTTTCGGCGGCGATGAACTATGTTAACTTGATTTTGACCCCGTTGTCCACCTTTATCAGCAGCTGGATTTTGGAAGCGGCGCATATTCGTTCGGTCTATCAGAACGGCAGATTGATTCGCCAGACCAATCCTGAAATGCTGCGCTCGCTGTGGGCGGTTTTTGCTTTGGCGCCTGCTGTCGGAAGAATTTCAAAGGCGATCATCCTTTATTTCTTTAAAGTCCACGGCAAGACAAAGGAACGCATGATGCGTGAACTGGCAGAGATTCGAGCCGCTAAGGTCATCGATACCGGTTCGGAGAAAACCGACTCCGGGCCAAAGGAATCAGAATAACAAAACAGGATAAAAGCAAAAAGGGACTGCCTTTGCCGCAGCCCCTTTTTTCAAGAAGGTCTCATTATGGAATATTTTGCAGCTGAATATGAAGTCGCCGTAATCGGCGCTGGTCACGCCGGCATAGAAGCCGCTTTGGCTTCGGCGCGGCTGGGCTGCCGGACGATCTGTTTTACGATCAATCTGGACTGGATCGGCAATATGCCCTGTAATCCGTCTATCGGCGGTACTTCCAAAGGTCATCTGGTGCGTGAGATTGACGCGCTGGGCGGCGAAATGGGTCTGGCGGCGGATGCCACCCTGATCCAAAGCCGAATGCTGAATCTGGGCAAAGGTCCCGCGGTTCATTCTCTGCGTGCGCAGATAGACCGGAGAAAGTATTCAGAATATATGAAACACGCCATGGAGCAGCAGGACAATCTGGATTTGAAACAGGCGGAAATTGTTTCGCTTTCCCGCGAGGCGGACGGGCTGTGGCGTCTGGTGACGCAGTTTGGTGCGGTATTTACCGCCAAAGCCGTGGTTTTGGCGACCGGCACCTTTCTTTCCGGCAAGATATTTGTCGGTGATGTTTCTTTTTCGGGCGGTCCGGATGGGATGTTTCCCGCCAACCGGCTGTCTTCTTCTTTGTCGAACTATATGACCCTTCGCCGGTTTAAAACCGGTACGCCCGCCCGGGTCAATCGCCGCACCGTTTGTTTTGACGATCTGGAAGTTCAGCAGGGAGATGATCGCATTGTCCCGTTTTCTTTTTCAGGGAAGTATCAGCCAAAAAACAAAGCGGTATGCTATATCACCTATACAAACGATGAAACCAAGCAGATCATTTTAGACAATCTTTCCCGCTCGCCTCTGTTCGGCGGCGAGATTGTGGGTACCGGGCCGCGGTATTGCCCGAGCATTGAGGATAAAATGGTTCGTTTTGCCGAAAAAAAGCGTCACCAGATTTTTATTGAGCCGTGCGGATTGGATACGGAGGAACTGTACCTGCAAGGTCTTTCGTCTTCTTTGCCGGAGGATGTGCAGCTTCGGTTCATCCATTCCATCAAGGGGCTGGAGCACTGCATGGTCATGCGTACCGCTTATGCCATTGAATATGACTGTGTCGATCCGCAGCAGATGAATGCGACGCTGGAATTTACGGATGTTCCCAATTTGTACGGCGCCGGACAGTTCAACGGTTCGAGCGGGTATGAGGAGGCGGCGGCGCAGGGGCTGATCGCCGGAATCAACGCTGCCCGCAAGGTTCAGGGAAAATCTCCCTTTGTGCTGGATCGCGCCGGGTCGTATATCGGTACGCTGATTGATGATCTGGTGACCAAAGGCTGCAATGAGCCGTACCGCATGATGACTTCCCGTTCGGAATATCGGCTTTTGCTTCGTCAGGACAATGCCGATCTGCGCTTGAGCGAGGAAGGGTACCGGCTGGGGCTGATCAGCAAGGAGCGGATCGATGCCCTGCATGAAAAAGAAGCACAGATCGAAGCAGAAAAAAGCCGAGTGAAAACAACGGTTTTGCCTTTATCGCCGCAGTTGAATGAATGTCTGATTGCCCACGGCACGACGCCGGTGGACAAGGGGGTTCATTTGCTGGAGCTGCTGCGCCGTCCGCAGCTGGATTATGATACGCTGGCGCCTTTTGATAAAGACCGGCCGTCGGTCAGCAGGGATGTTTTGGAACAGGTGCAAATCGATATTAAATATGACGGTTATATCCGCCGCCAACAGGCACAGGTTAAAGAAATGCGCCGTCTGGAAGTTAAAAAGCTGCCGCAAAATATCGATTATGCCGCCATTGAGGGACTGCGGCTTGAAGCGCGGGAAAAACTGTCAAAAATCAAACCGCAAAATATCGGTCAGGCGTCCCGGATCTCCGGGGTCAGTCCGGCGGATATCTCAGTGCTGTTGATTTATCTGGCGAAGCATGGGGAAGGAGAAACAGAAGCAAATGGAACTTGAGCGTTTGCGGGCAGCCTTTCCGGCGCTACAGGAAACAGCGTTGGAAAGACTTTCGTTTTACGGCGATTTTTTAGCGGGATATAATCAAAAGGTCAATCTTACTGCGATTACGGATCCCGAAGGTATTCTTGTGAAACATTTTGAAGACAGTCTGGCGCTGCTGCCTTATTTGCCGGAAGAAAAAACGATTTCGCTGGCGGATGTTGGCACCGGCGCGGGATTTCCCGGCGTCGTGCTGCTGATTGCCCGCCCCGATCTTTCTTTGACGCTGATCGAAGCAACGGAAAAGAAGCTTCGTTTTTTGGAGCTGTTATTGTCGCACCTTTCGCTTTCGGCGCAGCTCTGTCACCGGAGGGCGGAAGAAGCCGGGCGCGATCCGGCTTTTCGCGAGGCGTTTGATGCGGTCAGCGCCCGTGCGGTGGCCTCTTTGCCGGTTTTGTCCGAATACTGTTTGCCGCTGGTAAAGCCCGGCGGTCGGTTTCTTGCGATGAAATCGATGCTGGCGCAAAAGGAATTGGCGGACAGCCGCCGCGCGATTGCACTTTTGGGCGCCGAAACCGAAAAACAAATCGATTATCGTTTGTCGAACGGCGACGCCCGCAGCCTGATTGTTATAAAGAAGATTTCGCAAATATCGTCAAAATATCCTCGTCCCACTTCGGTTATCCTAAAAAGACCCCTTTAAAAAACCGAGAAAGCACGAAGAAAGCATTTTTCTGTCAATGAAAAATGCTTTCTTTTTTGTCCGAGCTGTGGTACACTTGTAACAGAAAAGGAGGCGTGCGCTATGTTTTTTTCAAAAGCAGATAAACCTGAAAAGGCCGGACAGATCGCGCTGATCAGCGCGGAGAAAATTTTCCCCAATCCCTGCCAGCCGCGCACGACTTTTTCTTATGATGAACTGCGGGAGCTGGCGTCTTCCATTCATGAAAACGGACTTTTGCAGCCGCTGACGGTTCGCCCGTTTGCGGATGGCACCTATGAGCTTGTGTGCGGTGAGCGCCGGCTTCGTGCGTGCCGTTTGGCAGGGATCGAAAAGATCCCCTGTGTGATTACTGAGATGAGCGATGAGCAATCTGCCGTATTTGCTTTATTAGAAAATATTCAGCGGTCCGATTTGAATTTCTTTGAAGAGGCGGCGGCGCTGCAAAAGCTGCAATGCTTTTACGGCCTTTCGCAGGAAGAAATTGCCGCACGGTTGGGCAAGTCGCAGTCGTTTCTTTCTAATAAACTGCGGCTGCTGCGTCTGTCGGAGGATATACGCGCCGATATTCTGGCAGCCGGATTATCCGAACGCCATGCCCGTGCCCTTTTGCGTTTGTCAGGGGATAAGCGGCGGGATGCGCTGGAACTGATTCGTTCGCAGCAGCTGACCGTTGCCGAAACGGAAAAGCTCGTTGATCGAATGCTGAATACCCTGCCGGAACGCCGAAAAGAACCGATCAGCGCGTTCCGGGATCTGACGGTTTTTATCAATACGCTGAATCACGCAGTCGACACCATGCGAAAGGCAGGCATTGCCGCCAATTCCGCAAAGAGTGAAACCCAGGAATACATTGAATATGTTGTGCGTATTCCAAAAACCGATGAAAAGAGCCGCGCGGTTTGAGGGTTTTTGTTTTTCTTGCTTTCTTCTTATCTTCCATATCCCATCCACGGAAAGGGACAGCCGTCAGGCTGTCCTTTTTCCGTTTTTCATTGTTTCATGTGAAACACAGGCGGCAGCGTCATCTTTGATTGTTTCATGTGAAACATAATCAATCGCTTTTTTGACTGTTTCATGTGAAACATGGTTGATTTTACCCGGGAGAGTTGTTATAATAAAGGAAATGATTTTTGGGGAGAAGGACACATCATGGCAAAGGTAATTTCCATCGTCAACCAGAAGGGCGGCGTCGGTAAAACCACTACGGCGGTCAATCTGACGGCCAGTCTGGGCGCGGCGGGAAAGCGTGTGCTGCTGATGGATATCGACCCGCAGGGCAATTCTACCAGCGGATTCGGTGTCAATAAGCGCCAGATCGATCAAACCGCCTATGAGGTGCTGACCGGTGACTGCCCCCTGAAGGACGCAATTTTGCATACCTCCTGTAAAGGCGTTGATCTTTGTCCGGCAAATATGAATTTGGCGGGTGCGGAACTTGAAATCATCGATGAACCGTCCCGCGAGCGGCTTTTAAAAAATGCGCTGGTGCCGGTTCGTTCGGATTATGATTATATTTTGCTGGATTGTCCGCCGTCGCTGGGACTTATCACGCTGAATGCTCTGAGCGCCTCAGATACTTTTCTTGTGCCGATCCAATGTGAATACTATGCGCTGGAGGGTCTGTCTCAGCTTATGACGACGGTTCGCCAGATCAAACGCAAGTTTAATCCGCTTCTGGAGCTGGAAGGCGTGCTTCTTACCATGTATGACGGACGGCTGAATTTAACACGGCAGGTTGTGGAAGAAGTGAAAAAGTTCTTTCCCGGGAAGGTTTACGCTTCGGTGATTCCCCGCAATATCCGTCTTTCGGAAGCGCCGGGATTCGGACAGCCGATCTTATATTATGACGGCTCTTCTAATGGTGCAAAAGCCTATGAGGCGCTGACACAAGAATTTTTACGAAAACAATAACGACAGGAGTGAAACCATGGCAGGAAAAAAGGGCGGTCTTGGCAGAGGCTTTGAGGCGTTATTTGCCGACAACGCTACCGAAGATACATCATCCGGCGTTACGCTGCCCGTTGGAGAACTTTCGCCAAACCGAGAACAGCCGCGGAAAAGTTTTCAGGATGAAAGCCTTGCGGAACTGGCGGCAAGTATTCAGGAACATGGCGTGTTGCAGCCGCTGCTGGTTCGTCCGATGTCCGACGGAGGATACCAGATCGTAGCAGGCGAGCGGCGCTATCGGGCGGCACGAATGGCCGGGCTCACCGAAGTGCCGGTTATCATTCGTTCCTTAAGTGATGAACAGACCGCGCTTCTGGCGCTGATCGAAAATTTGCAGCGTGAGGATCTGAGCGCCTTTGAGGAAGCGGAAGGCATTCGCCGGCTGATTGAAGAATATGGCTTAACACAGGAAGAAGCCGCTTTGCGTCTGGGTAAATCCCGCCCGGCGGTCGCAAATGCGCTGCGGCTTTTGCAGCTTCCCGATGCGGTGCGCGAAATGGTTGAGGATAAGGAGCTGACCGCCGGTCACGCCAGAGCGCTTTTGGCAATTCGCGATGCGGATCGGATGACGGCGTGTGCCGACGAGGTGCGCAAACGCGGGCTTTCGGTGCGCGAAACGGAACATCTGGTCAAAAAATACTGCGCTGAACCAAAAAATAAGCAGCCTCGTAAACGCCACAGCGATCCTTTTTATACCGAAGCGGAGCTTTCCATTGGAAGAACCCTCGGCAGAAATGTGCAGATCAAAGAGGGCAAAAAAGGCGGACGGCTGATTATCGAATATTTTGACAAAGAAGATCTGAAAAAACTATCAACATGGTTTGAGGAATAGGAGAAAAGCTATGATCGATATTAAATTTTTACGCGAGAATCCGGATGTGGTTCGCGAGAACATCAAAAAGAAATTTCAGGATCAAAAACTGCCCCTGGTAGATGAAGTTATTGCGTTGGATGCCGAATCGCGCGCCAATAAACAGGCGGCAGATGCGCTTCGCGCCGAGCGCAATAAGTACAGCAAACAGATCGGCGCGCTCATGGGGCAGGGCAAAAAGGACGAAGCAGAGCAGATGAAGCGCCTTGTCACGGAAAAATCCGATGAGTTGGCGGCGCGGGAAGAAAAAGAAACGGAATTGCAGGAAAAAATACGCAAAATCATGATGGTGATTCCCAATATTATCGATCCCAGCGTTCCCATCGGCGAGGATGACAGCAAAAATGTCGAGGTGCAGCGCTATGGCGAGCCGCTTGTTCCGGATTTTGAGATTCCGTATCATACGGAGATCATGGAGCGTTTTTGCGGAATCGACCTGGACAGCGCCCGCAAAGTTGCAGGCAATGGATTTTATTATTTGATGGGCGATATTGCCCGCCTGCATTCGGCAGTTCTGGCGTATGCCCGCGATTTTATGATCAACCGTGGCTTTACCTACTGCGTGCCGCCCTTTATGATCCGCAGTGAAGTCGTGACCGGCGTCATGAGTTTTGCGGAAATGGATTCGATGATGTATAAAATTGAGGGAGAAGATTTATATCTGATCGGAACCAGCGAGCATTCGATGATCGGTAAATTCATCGATACCATTCTTCCTGAAGAAGAACTGCCATACACGCTGACCAGCTATTCCCCCTGTTTCCGTAAGGAAAAGGGCGCTCATGGCATTGAGGAACGGGGCGTGTATCGCATTCACCAGTTTGAAAAGCAGGAAATGATTGTTGTCTGCAAGCCGGAAGAAAGCAAAATGTGGTTCGATAAGCTCTGGCAAAACACCGTTGATTTGTTCCGCAGCCTGGATATTCCTGTTCGCACGCTGGAATGCTGCTCCGGTGATTTGGCGGATCTGAAAGTAAAATCCGTTGATGTTGAGGCCTGGTCCCCCCGGCAGAAGAAGTATTTTGAGGTCGGCAGCTGCTCCAATCTCGGCGATGCACAGGCAAGGCGTTTGAAAATTCGCGTAAACGGCAAAAACGGAAAATATTTTGCTCACACACTGAACAATACCGTTGTTGCGCCGCCGCGTATGTTGATTGCTTTTTTGGAAAATAATCTTCAGTCGGATTTCACAGTCCGCGTTCCGGAGGCTCTCCGGCCTTATATGGGCGGAACAGAACTTCTGACGCCAAAAAAATAAACTGTTTTCTTTTACAAATCGGAAAAAGAGAGAAAGCGCCCTGCCGGCGCTTTCTCTCTTTTTCGAGGCAGTCATAAGTGGTTTTGTTCTTTTGCTATCCCTTGGAAAATCCTGTATCCTTTGCCTAAAATAGATTGACATTTGTCATGAGAAAATGTGAAAAGATTTTTATAATTATACGAAATAAAAGGCAAATGTTCAGTATGCGACAAAATCGCGATATTTGTCTCTTGCAAATCTTGAAACAATCTTTATAATTTAAAGTAGGGATATTCTCTGCAAGGGGCTTTTATACCCTTGTACAGGGAGATACCGCATTCGTATATTTATGGATCTGACCGGGGTTCCGGTCGATAAGGAGTTGTTAGCATGAAGTTGTCGAAAAAGATCGGCTGCGTTCTGCTTTCCGTGCTGATGCTCGTAACCTCGCTGTCGGCGGGTTTTTCCGCTGTGGCGGCGGACGCGCAGTATGATCGGCTGATCGATGCGATCAAGGATGGGCAGACGGATTTGGATCCGACCTATGATTATTATGTCAAGGATCTGACCAATTATACCGTCCAGAATGTCAGCGACCAGTGGAGTACAGAGGGCAACACCCTTGGTTATCGCCATGTTGTGACCGCAAAAGACAATTTGAACGGCGATATTGCCAACGCCGCTATGTGGTTCTATGATGTGGTCGATGATCTCGAATCCACGGAATACGGCGTCGGAGCATATACGACCGCGCTTATCGCTTCTGAGATCAAATCCGAACTGTTTGATCGCATGAGCGGCGAGGATCATATGCTGCGTACCGATTCAACCGGCAACTCTTTGTATGTCGGCGTACAGGGCGTAACTGTGAATCAGGGCATGACGGTCGATACTCCCATTGAGATTGACGAGCTGTCCTCCGCTCAGGTTCGGGCGTCTGTTTTCCCCGCGAACGCCTCCAATCAGACGGTGTTCTGGCGCGTCATCAGCGGCACGGATGTTGTCGCTATTGACCAGCAGGGCAGAATTTATGCGAAAGCGCCCGGTCAGGCAACCTTGCAGTGCGTGGCTGTTGATTCGCTGGATGTTACCCAACCTGCGGTTTATAATGAAGACGGCGAAGTGATTCAGCCTCCCGTTATCAGTTTTGACAATGCGAAATATGCCTCGTTTTATGTCACGGTAAACAACGCGCCTTTTACACAGGCAGAGCTCGAGCAGATGCTTGCGCAGTTTACCGATGTGAACGGCGATCCCATTCCGCCGGAGACGAATCTTGCTGCGTTGGAAGAGCAGGTTCGCAATTTGACGCTTGCCACCTTGCCGGACTATGGCAAAACGGGGAACGATATTTTGGCGGAGCTCGCAGGGCAGGTTCCTGAAAATCTGGAAGAGAAGGACGCCGCGCGTATTCGCCACCTTCTGGATCAGGAAGAGCGCTCCGATGCGGATTATGCCGAATTGGCTTCCTTCTGCTATTCTGCTGTTCAGGAAGAAGTGCTTTCCAGCCAGAATATCAATATTGCCGACTATGATCTGGCAAACCTTTCCTCCTCCGGTTTGACGCCGGCGGTGGTTACCGCGATTCATGAGATCATTTCCGATCAGGCGGAAGCGCTTTATACCGAATGCGATTATACCGATGAATACCGGTTCTTTAATGTAGACGCGCTGGTCAATTATTTTATTGGCTCGGCGAATGTAATCAATACCGCCAACTGGTACCATGAATTTACCTTTACGGTGGCGACCGATCGCGAAACGGCCATGATGGATATTTTCAAACAATATGGCGGCAGCGGCAACGGCGCTCCGATTACGGCGGTCGGCTCCGGCTATTCAATTCCTACGCAATCCTATACTTATACATGGAAGCATCGCAGAGAATACGACGCTTCCGGCACCGAGGCTCGTTATGTGATCGACGGCGGGTATGTGTATAAAGACAATACCGGCGCGGATGTTATTGACGCGTTCCAGATTTTAGCAAATGTATATATCAGCTTTAACAATATTGCCGGCCAGATTCCCGGAGATATCGGGAGCTACAGCAGTTCGGATGCGCAGGCGTTTTTGAATAACCATCCGCAGCTTGAGCAGGCGATCAAGGCTCTGTGGGAAGCGAATTATTCTACCGAGCTGCTCAGCACCGCGTTTGGCAAGAGCTATTATTGGATCATGAGCGTTTACAATCAGCTGCGCCCCAATTATGCGAACGATCAGGCGCATGATAACGGGATGCCTTACCCCGAGCTGTACGCTTATCGTGAGAATGTTCGATCCAATCCCGACGGCTCGTCTGTGCCTTATGCAATGACTTCCGACCGCGTGGATACCATTGTTTCCACCATTGACGCGATGCTTCAGGACGAAAACATTGCGCAGGTCGTTTCCTCTTTCTTTAATTTCAGCGATCCGCAGTATCTGGGAACGCCTGTGTACGGCAAGACCTTTGATACCTTGCAGGAAATGCTG